>JAEUUU010000024.1 GCA_016787345.1 Saprospiraceae bacterium
GATTGCCCGGGCCCGCGTCAGCGCTATGATCCTTGCGAGGGAGTGGCGGTATTTACCACTTGCCCCGTTTTCCTTTTTTCTCCCATTTATCCCCGCCCCGTTTTTCAAATTTACCGCCTTTGCTGCCGCCGCGCGGGGTGGCGTCGTCGACGCGTACGGCGCGGCCGTTGATGGTGAATTCTTCCAGTCCTTCGCGCACGAGGGTGGCGAAGGAGGGGTCGACTTCAAAGTGCATAAAGGCTTTGCGCAGGTCGATCTCGCCGATAGCATGGCTGGGCACGCCGAGGTCGCGGTTGAGCAGTTTGATGAAGTCTTTTTTATTGACGCCGTCGAGCAAGCCGATGTTGACGAAATAGCGCTGAAGTTCGTTGCTGTCGCTGAATCCGTTGGCGGCCGATGCCTTGCGCGCGCCTTTGCCCTGCACGTTGAGGTCGGGTGCGTTGCGGTAGTAGGTGAGGAAGCGGTTGAATTCCACGCTGGCGAAACGTTTGATCAGTTCCTCTTTGCTCAGATCTTTGAGTTCTTCATAAATCTTGGGCAAAAACGGCTCGATCTCGGCGTGCTGCACTTCCTGTTGGTGGATATTGTGCACGATATTGAACAGCTGTTTTTCGCACACTTCGGCGCCGGTGGGGATGGAGGAGCGGGTGAACGTCGCCTTGGCCCGGCGTTCGATGTGGTGGATTTTCTCCTCGAATTTCGGCGTGATGATGCTGATGCTGACGCCCGTACGGCCGGCGCGGCCGGTGCGGCCGGCGCGGTGGGTGTACACTTCGGGCTCGTCGGGCACGCCGTAGTTGATCACGTGCGTGATGTCGCTCACGTCGATGCCGCGCGCGGCCACGTCGGTGGCGATGAGCAACTGGAGGTTGCGTTCGCGGAAGCGCTGCATCACGCGGTCGCGGTCGGCCTGGGCGAGGTCGCCGTGCAGGGCGTCGGAGTTGTAGCCGTCGCGGATCATTTGCTCGGCCACTTCCTTGGTTTCAATTTTGGTGCGGCAAAAGATGAGGCCGTAAATGCCCGGATTGGCATCCACGACGCGTTTGAGCGTAGCGTAGCGGTCGTCGGGGCGGCACACGAAGTAGATGTGCTCGATATTGGCATTGATGCGGTTCTTTTCGCCGACGCGCAGTTCGCGCGGTTTTTCCATGTAGGTTTTGGCGATTTCGCGCACTTCGTCGGGCATGGTTGCCGAGAAGCACCAGATCGATTCGCGCTCGGTTACGGCTTCGAGGATGATGTCGAGGGCTTCTTTAAAGCCCATGTTGAGCATTTCGTCGGCTTCGTCGAGCACGACGCGGGCGACGTGGTCGAGCTGGATGGCCTGGCGCACGAGCAGGTCGACGAGGCGGCCGGGCGTAGCCACGACGATCTGGGCGCCGGCCCGGATTTGTTTCATCTGGGTTTCGATGCTGGCGCCGCCGTACACGGGCACGACTTTGTACTTGTGCGCGAATTTGGAGTAGTCGGCGAGGTCGCCGGCGACTTGTACGCAGAGTTCGCGGGTGGGGCAGAGCACCAGGGCCTGCACGCTTTTCATTTTGGGGTCGATGCGTTGCAGCAGGGGGAGGCCGAAAGCGGCGGTTTTGCCGGTGCCGGTCTGGGCCAGCGCGATGAAATCGTCGTCGCCGCTGAGCGCGGCCGGAATAACGAGTTCCTGAACGGGAGTAGGCGTCTCAAAACCAAGCGCCGCAATACCTTGCAACAGCTCGTCGCTGATGCCGAGTTCTTTAAAAGCAGTCATAATGAGTTACATGGAAATCCGGTCAGCGGGCCAATCACACAAGAATACGACAAAGCAAAGCGCCGTCCCGAAACCTCGGGGCCCGATGGGTTGATTTCCAAAAGAGTGTTGGGTAAAAAAGTTGAACAAAATTTGGGGCCGACATAATTTTTGCCCCCGACGGGACAAAGGTACGCGGTTTTTTTAAATGTTTGGAAAATTTTATTTTGCGGGGAAAGTGTCGGCGACGCCTCGCGCCGGCAGTGATTAATTCCTGTCCTAACGCGTCACGAGCGCAGTCATGCCCCTTTTCTCACCAATTCACCAGTTCACCAGTTCACCAATTCACCGCAGCACCGTCAAATCTCCCCGGAATTCCAGCACCCGGCCCGATTGTGTTTCCACGCTGGCGACGAAGACGTACACCCCGGCCGGCACTTCTATGCCGCGCAGCCGGCCATCCCAGCCTGCCGCGCGGTCGTTGGTCGTCAGATCTTCACCTTCGAACATGAGGTCGCCCCAGCGGTCGTAGATCGCCAGCCGGCGGATGCGCAGCGGGTCGTGGCTGAACAGGGTAAAGCGGTCGTTTTCCTGTTGGGAGGCGGGGTGAATGACGTTGGGCGCGTACACATTGGGCTCCACCACGACAAAAAGCCGGTCGGTAGCCGGACAGCCTGCCGTGTCGGTCACGGTGAGCGTAACCCAGGTGCTGGCCTCGGGCCGAAAACGGTAATCGAGACAATCGGTGCAACCGCTGCTGTCGGCAGGCGTCCACAAGGCGCTCAGGATCAGGCGATCGGGCAGACCTTCCAGCCATACTTCATCGCCCGGATAAACAGGCTCTTCCATTCTTTTCACCACCAGGTCGACGCCGAAGCTGTCGGGTTGACCCAGAGAGGTTTCGAGCGGCCGGTTGTAACAGCCCGTGGCATCGCGCACCACGAGGCCGTATGCGCCGGCTTTGAGCCCGCCGACGCTGGGTTGCGTACTGAAATGTAGCCCCCCGTCGGTAGAATACTGGTAGGGCGGCAGTCCGCCGTAGGGCGTTTCAAAGGTGATTTTTCCGTCGGAATAACCGAAACAGGACGGGTCGGCCGCCTGAAATTCAAAAGCGGGCGACACAAAATCGACGAGCAGCGAATCGGCGGCCGAATCGGTGCGGCGACACACGCCCAGGTAACCGGTGGCGAAATAATGTCCGGGCGTGTAGGTCACCAGAAAGGTGTCGGGGCCGTACTGGAGTACGGAGTCTTCGAGCATCCACTGCACGCCGTCGAAGCGGCCGGAGGCGATCAGGGTGTCGGGGCACACGCCGTCACCGTACAGGCTCAGTTCGATTTCGGGTTTGTTGGTGGTGGTAAAGCCCGAATAAAAGGCGGCGAAACTGGCCGGTTCGTTGCGGCCGTACATGGCAATTTGCACGGCGCCTTCCGCCACCACGCTGAGGGTGCCGGGCGAATCGGAAGCGTCGAAAAGGTCGAGTTTGCGATAGGTCACGAAATCCGGATTGCCGGGCACTTCGGCCGGTGCGCCGATGGCGACCGGCGCCCCGTCGACCCGAACGGTGACGACCGAGTCTTTCATGGCCACGATCATCAGCCCGCCCTCGAAACTCATGTTCCCGATTTTATTGGGCTGGTAAATATTGTCGACGGCATTGGGTATGCCGCAATTGATCGGCGGGACAAAAATAAGCCCGGCGGTGCGCGGAGCATCGTCGCCGGACGACGCGCCGCCGATCTGCTGGTACACAAAAACAGGTTCCGAACTCAGAATGTACATATTGCCGGCCGGCGAGTATTCCGCCGTGGGCACGACCCAGTATTCGCCGGCATCGAGTACGGCGTCGGGGGCGGCAGCGCCGTTGAGCCAGATTTTTGTATTGTTATAATGGGCGATAATGATCGGGTGTTCGAGTATCGCCGCGCCGTTTCCCTTGCACAAAATGTATTCTTTGCCCACCAGTTCGACCGGAGCGATCTGGTCGATACCGATGTCGTGGGCCTGAAAGGACACCGGGGCGCCGATCCAGGAGCCGCAATTGACCGCCACGGGTTTGGTGCTGCTGAGCAGCGCGCCCATGAATCCGTTGGGCGGCTGAATGGTCGCGGAAAAATTGACGTATTGGGAAAAAACCACCGATTCGCCTTTCATCAGGAAAAGCGATGCCGGCCCGCTGCTCTGTACGTCGATGCCGTTGCTGTGAAAATCGGTGCCCGGATCGAAGTCGGAAAAAGTGACCAGGGTAGAGTCTTCGGTGGCCATGACGCCGACGAAATTGGCGCGTTGCTGGCTTTCATCGACGGCCTGTACGAGGTGGCCGATCCGAAACGTATTGCCCAGGGCGGCGCGCCCCTTGCAGGTCAGGTCGCCGGCGTGGTACGCGGAGTTGCTGTGCGCCCTGAAATAGGCAAAAAACGGCTTTTCTCCCACGATGACCAACCCTTCATCTTTCAGCGGGATGTTGAGCTGGTTTTCGGCCACGAGCACCGGCGAACTTTGCCAGGTGCCCAGTGAATAGCGGTATGGCTGGCTGTTGCTGATGGCGACGGTGGCCAGTACCTCGTCCTGCCCGTTGCGGATTTGCACCTCGAACGGATCGGCTTCCGGCGTAGACAGGTAGAGGTATTGGGGGCCCCATTGATCGCGGGCGTGCATAGGCGGCAACCAGTGAATGGTATCGATCTGGGCAAGCAAATCAATGCCTGGCCATAACCCGAACAAGACGAACAACAGGGTGATTCTTCGCATAAAAAATTGTTTTGCGGTCCTAATTTAATCGGTAACACGTAGAAATGGCGGGAGTTTAAAGCGGCTTTGCCCGGATTAGCGCAATGCGCAGGTAAAACCGCCCGCTTGTCGATCAAAACCACTTTTCTTAGCCTGCCGTAAAATTGCGCCGCATCCCGCCCGCCGGTTTGTGCGTATTGTGTTCAACCGAACAAACGAATGGTATGACCAGGTCCTGTCTATTGCTGCTTTTATGCTCAACAACTGCCCTTTTTTTACACGCCCAACCGGAACCCTGCGGCGAGCCGCCGGCCATGACGTCGACCTGCGCGCCGGCTTGTGTCATCTGTGATATCGACGGCTTCACCGGAATCAACAACAGCACCGTTCAGGGCCAGGCGCCGCCGGGGTTTTGCACCACGGTTGTCCACCACATGCAGTGGATCGCCTTTATCGCCGGCAGTACCAATCTGACGCTTTCGGTAGAAGTGTTCAATTGCCAGGACGGGCCCGGTCTTGAGATCGGCATTTACCAGGGAATCAATTGTCAGAATTACCAACTGGTATCCAATTGCAATACCGATGTCCAGAACAATTCAACGGCCGTGTTCACCAACACCGTACCGCTCGTCATAGGGCAGTATTATTATTTTGTGATGGACGGCAACCAGGGCGACATTTGCAATTACACGATTCACGTGCTGGAAGGGAGCACTGCGGTTGATCCCCTCTTTTCTTCCGGCGATATTCAGGGGCCGTTTGAAACTTGTCCGGGGCAAAAATCATACACGGCCACAGGCCTGACGGGCGCTACCGAATTCAACTGGATGGTCGATGGCGCCACGGTGGCGCAAGGCCCCAATGCCACGATCAACTGGAGCGCGCCTGGTACCTACGAACTTTGCGTACAAGCCTCCAATGCCTGCGACGTCGCCCCCGCTACCTGCCAGACCGTCACGGTGACCGCTATCCCACCCCAGCAAATCAGCGCCAGCCTCTGTACGGGCGAATGCCTCAATGTGGCCGATACTACCCTTTGCGATCCGGGCGATTATACTTTTCATTTCACTACCGCCGCCGGTTGCGACAGTGTGATTCAGGTCAATCTGGATTACAACCAGACTTTCATCACCAACCTCGACCTGCACATCTGCGACGGCGATACGCTTTTTGTGGCAGGACAGCCCTTTTTTCAAACCGGTCAATACCAGCAGGCCCTCAGCACGGTACAGGGCTGCGACAGTTTGATCAATCTCGACCTGACCGTGGTGCTCTGCCAGATTGCGGGCAGCCTGACGGCCGACGACGCGGTTTGTCATGGCGAAAACAGCGGACAAATTCACTTTTCCGTCGCCAACGGCACACCCCCGTTCAACTACCTCTGGGAGCGGGTGGGCGCCAGCGGACCTTCGGGGCAGGGCAGTCTGGCGACGCTCAATACCACGGAAACCATCGCTCAGTTGCCCGCCGGCGATTACCTGATCACGGTATCGGACAATTACGGCAATCAGCTGATTTTGATCGGTTCGGTGGGTAGCCCGCCGCCGCTGAGCAATGCCCTGAGCCTTTCCGAATACAATGGCTACGGCGTCTCCTGCGCCGATGCTGACGATGGCTCCGTGACAGTTGTGGCCGGGGGCGGCGTGGCGCCATATTCGTATTTGTGGAGCAACGGGGCGACGCAAGCCAATCTCAATCAGTTGCCGGCAGGAGTTTACACCCTGACCTTGACCGATGCGCAGGCGTGTTCGCTGGTACAAACGGCAACCCTGAGCGCTCCTGCCCCACTGGCGATGAACGCCCAGTTCAACAACCCCACTTGCGAGGGCCCGGGTACGGGCAGCATACTGGCAGGTCCGGTTTCGGGTGGTACTCCTCCGTATGAATACGATCTTTCCGGCGCCGGATTCGGGCCGGAAAGCCGGTTTGACGGACTTTTTCCGGGCGCCTACACCCTGACGGTACGCGACGCCAGCGGCTGCACGCTGAGCCAAACCGATGTCCTGACCGCCCCGGTCATTCCGGTTGTATCGGCCGGAAATGATGCGACGATCAATCTCGGAGAGGAGGTCTTGCTGGATGGCTACGTCAATATTGCACTTGCTGCGCTCGCCTGGGCGCCACCCGGCGGCCTGTCGTGTACCGATTGCACCGACCCGCTCGCGCGCCCCTCGGAAACGACGACTTACATACTTGCCGCCAGTTCTCCCGACGGTTGTCTGCGTTCCGACACGGTCACGGTGCGGGTAGAGAAGGTGCGGAACGTATACATTCCCAACGCATTCAGTCCCAACGACGACGGAGACAACGACCGGCTCGTAGTTTCCTGCGGCGTGGCGGTGGAGCATATTACCTTGTTTCGCGTGTATTCGCGCTGGGGCGAACTGGTGTACGAAGGCTACGACCTGTCGCCCGACGATCAGCATGCCGGCTGGGATGGCCAATTTCACGGAAAAACAGTCGATCCCGGCGTATTCACCTGGGTGATCGAAGTGGCCTATCTGGATGGTGTGAAGGAGGCGTTTACGGGGACGGCGACGGTGTTGCCGTGAGGGGAGACGTAGGCTTACCAGCACAAATCGCGCGATTTGTGCTGGTCGATCAGCAGAAATCGCGCCTGAGAAGGCTTTTAAAAGACCAGTACCCGCTCGCTGTCGAGCGTCCAGGCGGCCAGTTCCTGCATATTGCTTTTTTGGGCGCCTTCGAGGAGTGGCAGTGCCGACATGCCGCGCGCCTGCAGGCAGCTGCCGCACAATTTGATCGTGCCGCGGTGATTGAGCACGAGTTGCAGCATACGGCTGATGTTGTAGTAGCCGTTTGGGGTTTCGTGGTTGGGCAGGGCGGCCGTTACGGCATCGGCCATGAGAAAGACACGCACGTCGGTATCGGGGGCATCTTTTTGTATTTGAAGCGCCAGACGCAGGGCGTTGTACATTTTTTCATTCCCGTAGGGCGGCTCGTTGATGATAAAAAGCGCTTTCATAAACACTCGTTTTTCCACAAAACTGGGCCGGAAAATTCAGCCGGATATTGATCCGCATATCCGGCAGCGATGATTTACATTTGCCAACAACGCCGTTTTACAGGATCATGCAAGACCTTATCGACTGGCTTCAACACATACAGCCGCTTTCGGCAAAAGCGCAACAGGCCTTGTTGCGGCATTGTGCCGTGCTGAAACTGAGCAAAGGGGAAATATTGCAATCCATCGGTCGCACTTGCTACACGGTCTACTTTATCCGGAAAGGCAGCGCGCGTATTTTTTACTACAAAGACGGCAACGACATCACTGAGTCGTTTGCTTTTGAAAACAGTTTGCTGGCACGGGTGGAAAGTTTGTTTACCGGCCGGCCCTCGCTCAAAGGCATTGAACTGCTGGAGGATACCGAACTGATCGCTATTTCGGCATTGCCGGTATTCAAATTGTACGATGAATTTCCGCAGATCGAGCGGCTGGCGCGGAAGATCACGGAGCGCGGTTATGTCGACACGGTCAACCGCATCGAAAGCCTTCAGTTTCACAGCGCCGAAGAGCGCTACCGGCAACTGCTGCTCGAAGCGCCCGACCTGCTCAAACGGGTTCCGCTGAAGCATATCGCTTCCTATCTGGGCATTACGCAGGTGAGTTTGAGCCGCATCAGGAAAAAGGTGCAGCCTGTGATTATTTAACAAATGTAAAAGGAAGCGCGGGGAGGGGCGGGGACCTTTGCCGCTGCTATGACGCATGATTTTCTGCTTCCTGCCACCGGTTTGCGCGCCAATGCGCAACAATTCGCACTGCTGGTACTGGTCAATGCCTTCGTCGGGGGTATGGTGGGCCTCGAACGCTCCGTGTTGCCCCTTCTTGCCGGCGAAGTATTCGGCATCGCTTCGACAACAGCCGCCTTTTCTTTCATCCTTGCTTTTGGGCTCAGCAAGGCCGTGTTCAACTATTTTGCCGGTCGCTGGGCCGACCGTTTCGGGCGGAAAAGGCTGCTGATCGTGGGCTGGCTGCTGGGTTTGCCGGTGCCGTTTTTGCTGATGTACGCGCCGTCGTGGGACTGGGTGGTGGCGGCCAACGTCCTGCTGGGCGTTCATCAGGGACTGGCGTGGAGCAGTACGGTAATCATGAAAATCGATCTGGTGGGAGAGAAAGAGCGCGGCATGGCCATGGGGTTGAACGAGTTTGCCGGTTATCTGGCGGTGGGTGTGGTCGCATTCGCAACGGGCCGGATCGCCGCTGAATACGGTGTGCGGCCCTATCCGTTCTGGCTGGGTGCGGGGCTTGCCGCGGCGGGTTTGCTGACCACCCTGCTGTGGGTGCGCGATACCCACCGGCACGTCGAAGCGGCCGCGCAGGCGGCCGCAGCGCCGATGTTGCGGCATGTGGTGTTGGATACCAGCCTGCGTCACCCCAACCTGAGCGCCGTGACCTGGGCCGGACTGGCCAACAACCTCAACGACGGTATGATGTGGGGCTTGTTGCCGCTCCTGCTGGCGGCCCGCGCCTTCGACGCCGGATCGATCGGCATTGTGGCGGCCGTGTACCCGGCCGTGTGGGGCATTGCGCAGTTGTTTACCGGCAAGCTGGCCGATCATTGGCCCAAAAAACAACTCATTGTGGCCGGCATGAGCATTCAGGGGCTGGCCATAGCGGGACTTGCTTTCGAGTGGTCGATGGCCGGATATGTCCTGCTGGCCGCGTTTTTAGGCCTTGGCACGGCCCTGGTGTACCCTACTTTTCTGGCTGTCGTGGCCGACAATACTCACCCGCGCCAACGCGCCGAGAGCCTGGGCGTGTTCCGTTTCTGGCGCGACCTGGGCTACGCCGCCGGGGCGCTGGTGGCTGGCCTGACCGCCGATTGGCTGGGGCTCGATGCGGCGCTCTGGCTGGTGGCCG
>JAEUUU010000035.1 GCA_016787345.1 Saprospiraceae bacterium
CGGCAATCGTATCAAAGTGCCCGAAATCGCACCCGGCGCGCCGGGCGTGGGCGTGGTGTTCAACAACCTCGAATTTTCGTACCTCGAAGGCTACTGGGGCTACACGGAATACCCCCTGACCCG
The DNA here is from genome assembly GCA_016787345.1 of Saprospiraceae bacterium. Taxonomy (GTDB): domain Bacteria; phylum Bacteroidota; class Bacteroidia; order Chitinophagales; family Saprospiraceae; genus M3007. Next base: position 124 of record JAEUUU010000035.1, read on the forward strand.
CGATACCATCGAGATCGATATCAACCAGACCGACCTGAAAGGCGACGTGAAAGTGGTCAATCCCAAGGTGACCATGACGGTGTTCAACTCCTGGGGCTTCCCGACGCGCGGCGTGGTCAAATACCTGGCGTTTATCGGGCAGGACGGGCAGGAACTGGCCCTCGAAAGCACTTTGTTCAACAACGACAGCGTCGATTTCAATTATCCCTCCTGGGCGGCCAACGAGGTCGGACAAACGAAATACACCTATTTCACGCTCGACACCTCTAACTCCAATATCGCAGATATCTTCAATGCGCAACCCACCCGCCTGATTTACGACGTGGCCGGTATTTCCAATGCCCTGAAAGACCCGTCGATCGTCGGATTTATGACCGACAGCAGCGTGATCGGCCTGAATATGCGGGTAGAACTGCAACTGGCCGGTTCGGTAAAAAACTTCGGCGCCGAACAAACGCTTGACCTGAATTTCGGCGAAAACAGCGAGATCGATACCGCCAAAATTGAATCGGTGGAATTCAAACTGGTCACCGAAAACGGCACCCCCATCAGCAACCGAGTGCAATTGTACTTCCAGGATTCCCTGGGCGTAGTGATTGATTCCCTGTTTGCCGACGGTGCCCGCGACATCATGCAGGCTGCCCCGGTCGACAACCAGGGGCTGGTGTATGCCGTGCAACGCACGGAAACATACGTGCCGATGGACGTCGCCCGTTTCGACCGCATCCGGCAGGCTAAAACCGCGTATCTGAAACTTGCTTTCAGCACGTACACGGCCCCCGACGGCAGTCAGCAACCGATCAAACTGCTCGCCAACATGAACGTCACGTTTAAAATGGGCTTGAAAGTCCGAACAAGGAATTAGGTGCCTTAACCTGTCCTTTTTTCCTGCTTTTTTCCTTAAACAGCCCATTTTATCCACATGCGTAAATTCAGTTTTGTTCAAATATTTTTCCTGCTGGCAACACTCCGCCTGGCAGCCCAGCAGGAACTCATGCTGCAGCAATTGCCCGAACTCTGGCATGCCAATTCCACCAATCCGGCTTTTTTCCCGGAGGGTAAAAAGTTTGCCATCGGCTTGCCCTCGTTTGTACTCGATGCCCGGCACAGCGGCGACATTACCTACAACGATATTTTTCGCCGCGAAGACGGCAAAAACCTGCTCGACCTTGGCGCCGCGATCGACAAACTCGATCCCGAAAACAAGGTCAATTACCACCAGCGGCTCGAGACCGTGACGCTGGGCTTCCGGATGGGCAATGGCTGGGCTTTGCAGGCCGGACACTCCATTCGCCTCGATGCGCACATCACCTACCCCAAAACGCTTGCAGAAGTATTGTGGAACGGCAATGCGGCCTATCTGGGAGATACTTTACAGATTGCCCCGGCGGCCGATTATGCCAAATGGCAGGAGTTGCACCTCGGCCTGAGCAAAAACTTCGGTTCGGTGCGCATCGGCGCCCGGGCGAAATACCTTGGCGGCGTAGGCGGCCTGCAAACCGACGAAGACCACCGCACCGCCACCGTTTATACCGACCCTGATTTTTACCAACTCACCCTGCGCACCGATTACGCGTTCAACGCGGCTTATACCGTGGGTTCTATAGACACGGCCGGCCTGGCTTTCGAGATCAAAAACGACGCTGATCAAGGCGGACTGTTTTCGTCGAGCAACGGTTATGCCTTCGATTTGGGTGTGCAGGCCAAGCTGGGCGAACGCCTCACTATCAATCTTTCGGTGCTCGACCTGGGCGGCAAAATCACCTGGCGCGACGACCGGGCGGCTTATTTTCGCAGCAATGGCGAATTTTTGTACGATGGTGTGACTTTTCCCGGCGAAGATTTGATCAATGGCGTCGACAGCCTCGATTTTCAGGGGCAACTTGACTCGCTGAACGATATATTCCAGTTCCAGAAAACGGCGCAGGAGTTCAGTACTACGCTTCCGGTTCGGTACTACGCGAGCGCGAGTTTTGATCTTACCCAACGCTGGCGGCTGGGCTTTACCCTTTTTCATGAAAACGGTCCCAACCGGGTTGCTACCGCAGTGGCCGCATCGGCCCAATGGACGCCTTTCAACTGGCTGTCACTTGGCGCGATGTACGGCGTCAACGACCGTTCCGCGGCCAATATCGGGTTTAATGTGATTGTGCAACCGGGGCCCGTACAGATTTACCTGATGTCGGACAACGTGCTGACGGCCCTGACGCCGTACGCCTCGCCGGCGGTCAATTTCAGGATGGGAGGAAGTTTGTTGTTCTGAAGCAAACTACTTTACTTCGATTTGCGATTTTCGATTTGGTTGATTTGCGATTTCCGATTGGATTGATGATTATTGATATTCAACCAAATCGAAAATCGCAAATCAACAAAAGCTCAGTGCTTGACCACGATACGTTTCACAGCCATGCGGCCATCGAAGCGAATCTCCGCGGTGTAATAGCCGTCGGGGAGTTGTGCGACGTTTAGTTGGGCGCCGCTGTCGACGGTATTGCGCAGCACTACGCGGCCATTGGCATCGAAAAGTTGCACGTCGGCGCTGGCGCTGTTGCTCAGATCGATCCGGAGATTGTCGTTTGCCGGATTCGGGAAAATGCGCACCATGCGGTCGGCTTCCGGGTCGATGGCAGCAGAGGTGGCTGCTTTAAAGTTGACTTTTTTGCTGTTGATCAGCACGTTGTCGCCGGTACGGTTGCCGTTGCCGTTGGCGCACAAGCTCACGAAGTAAAAGCGAAGCGAGTCGCCGTTGAGGGTGGTAGGGGCCGTCCAGGTAAAGTTCCAGGCGCCGATGCCGTTGCTCATGGTTTTGGCGGCCGATTGACGGGCGTACTGGCGACCGCTGGCAGTGGTAATATTGACACCCATGCCGGTGCCCAGGTTGCCGCATTTGATATTGGAGCCGTCGAGGCAGGTGAGTTGGAAGCCTGCTTTTACGGCATTGCTGGCATTGGTGAGCGTGAGGGTGTAAGCCTGGCCGGCAACGACGGTGTCGGGAATGCCGGTCAGCGTGACCGTACCGGTAAAGGTACCGCCGGTATGGCAGCTGCTTTGCGCGCAGGTTTGTTCACCGGGTGCGCCGGTTTTGGCGGTAGGCGGGTTGCTGGGATCGAGGCTGGTGAGCGAAAGCCAGGCGACGCCGAGCAGGAGGAAGACGAGGGTAGATGGAATGCGCATGAGTGGTTTTGTTAAATTTAAGCGGCGAAAGTATTGGCCCCGAGGCAGGGCTTTTGACGTTTTTTTACCCAACAGGTTTAAAAGGCATCCGAGCGGGTAATTGGATGGCCAAACGTCTTTTTTCGCTGCGTGGTTGCGCTGTAAGCGCTGGAGAATGAGGAATTTGTAAAATAATAACCAAAATCAGGCGGCGCCGGCATCCGCGACGAATTGCTTCTCGTACAGTTCGCGGTATTTGCCGTCGGGGCGTTCCAGCAGCGCTTCGTGCGAGCCGATTTCCGCCACTTTCCCCTTGTCGAGCACCAGAATATTGGTGGCATGGCGGATGGTCGAGAGCCGGTGGGCAATAATGATGCTCGTACGTTTGGCGATCAGGGTTTCGATGGCGTGCTGAATGATGGCTTCCGACTCCGGATCGATGGACGACGTCGCTTCGTCGAGGATAAGAATGTCCGGATTGAACACCAGGGCGCGGACAAAAGAGATGAGTTGCCGTTGGCCCATGGAGAGGGTAGCGCCGCGTTCCATGACCTGATAGTGGTACCCGCCCGGGAGTTTTTGAATAAACTCGTGGGCGCCGATCATCTTGGCTGCTTCGATCACGCGGGCTTCAGAAATGTGGGTGTCGCGCAGGGTGATATTTTCCAGTACGGTGCCGGAAAAGAGAAACACGTCTTGCAGTACCACGGCGATACGGTTACGCAAGGCAAACACGTCGTAATGTCGCAGGTCCTGACCATCGATCAGAATACGGCCTTCCCGGATATCGTAAAAGCGGTTGAGCAGACTGATAATGGTGGTTTTTCCGCTGCCGGTGCTGCCCACGATGGCCAGGGTTTCGGCGGGCCGGATGCGGAAGGATACGCCCTTGAGCACTTCATCGCCGTCGGGGGTATAGGCAAAATGCACGCGTTCGAAGGCCACGTCGCCTTGCAGTTTTTGGGGCGCCAGTTGGCCGGTATTTTGGACCCGGTCGTTGTTTTCGAGCAATTTGAAAACGCGTTCGGCAGCAATCAGACCCATTTGCAGGGTGTTGAATTTATCGGCCAGCATTCGGATAGGACGGTACAACATGCTGATGTACAACGGAAAGGCAACCAGGGTGCCCAGGGTGACTTCCGCCGACAGTACACCGCGCGCGCCGTACCACACCATCAGGCCGAGGGATAGCGCAGATATGATTTCAACAACCGGGAAGAAGATGGCGTAAGCCAAAATGGAGCGCAGGTTGGCAGCCGTGTAGTCGCGATTGATCTGCCTGAACTTTTCCCGTTCGCGTTCTTCGGCGGTGAAAATTTGCACGATGCGCATACCGCTGATCCGCTCCTGCAGGAACGCATTCATGGTGGCAATATGGTTGCGCACTTTTTCATAACTCTTGCGCACACTCTCCTTGAATTGGTAACTGCCCCAGATCAGCAGCGGAAACACGCTCAGCACGACCAGTGTGAGTTCCCACGAAGTAGAAAACATCATGGTCATCACGGCGATGATGGTCAGCAGGTCGGCCAGGATAGTGATACTGCCTTCGGAGAAAATCGTGTTGATCGCTTCGATGTCGTTGATGGTACGTGTAGTGCTTTGGCCGATGGGCGTGCGGTCGAAATAACTGAGATTCAGGCCGGTAACATGGTTGAAGACCTTCACGCGCAAATCGCGGATGGTCGCCTGTCCCAGCCAGTTGGCATTGTACAGAAAAAAGTAGCGAAGGACTACCTCCAGGATCAGGAGGCCGAAGATGCCGGCAGTGATCAGCGCCATGCCCGACAGATCGCCCGGCGTGATGTAGTCGTCGACCATTTTTTGCAGCAGTTTCGGGCGAAGGGTAGCCAGCGGCGCCAGGACGACCGTAAGTGAGACGCAAAACCAAAAAGTGGTTTTGTACGGTTTGACCATGCTGAGCACACGGCGGAAAAGTGAAAAATTGAACTTGGGCTGGGAAGCAGTAGCATCAGACATGACAAACGCGGCAAATTTTCATCCGGAAAATCGGAGCCGGACAAGGAGATAAAACCCGGAAGCGGCCTCAAAGTTCGGGTAAAACTTTATTTGTACGCCAATGAATAGGGCCGCCCTCGGGCAGTTTCGTCGGATAAAATGTATTTTTCGGCGAAACATCCGGCCGGCCCGGCTTTCCGAAGGGATAGATTTCTCCCGTCAAATCAAACTTTCACACAAAACAATTCAATCAACGCATGGAAACCATCGACTCCTCCAACGCCCCCAATCCCAACCAGGTATCCTACCGTCAGACGGCTATTCGCTACGGCGCCATCTGGGGCGGCGTTTCCGTCCTGACTACCCTGATCGGTTTTCTCACCAACACCGACCCCGCAAACCCCGAAACCAGCGGCGCCATCAAAGGAATTTACATGCTGATCGGCTTCGGTATTGCCGTTTGGGCCGTCGTCATGGCCATCAAACAGCATCGCGACCGCGAACTGGGCGGTTATATCAGCCTCGGACGTGCCGTAATGGTAGGGATGATGGTCGGCCTCATCGCCGGTGCGATCGGTGCAGTGTTTATGATCTTATACACGACGGTAATCAATCCGGGTTTTTCCGAATCGATGCAAGCCGCCATGGAGGCCCAATGGGAAGCCCAGGGTATGTCGGAAGAGCAGATTGAAATGGCTGCAAGTATGTCAGGATGGGCAACCAACCCGGTATTTCTGTTCATTTCGCAATTGATCGGCGGCGCCTTCACCGGCCTGCTCGTCGGCCTTATCGGCGGCGCAATTATGAAGAAGGACAGGCCGTTTGCATAGGGTTGATAAATAAAGGTTGATAAGGTTTATGGGGTTTATAGGGTTGAAAAAAGGGGCATTGCCGCTCTCAGGTTATGATGCGATACAAAAGCCGGGAGAAGAAGTGCCCCTTTTATCAACCTCATAAACCCCATAAACCTTATCTACCTCATCAACCCCTTCCTTACTTTTGCCGTACAATTTGCACGACTTCCATGAAAAATATTGGTGTACGGTACGGTTTGCTGGGGGCGGTAACGGTCGTTTTTTACTTTGCCCTCTTGTATTTTGTCAAAAAAGACTTGTTTCTTAACCCGGCTCTGCAGTGGGGTTCCATGCTGATTTATCTCGCCTTTATGTACAAGGCAGCGCAGGACGATTGCGCGGCTTTCGGTACGGAGCGCGATTTTCGAAACATCGTCCGGACACCTTTCGTGGTGTTTTTATTGATCAATCTGGGGTATTGGTTGTTTTATTACGGCGTTCATTTGGCCGACAAGCAGCTGATCGTTATGGAACTGGAACGCAAGATCGGCTACCTGCAGGAGCAAATGAGCGCGGCAACCGATCCGGTACAGCGCAACGATTTGAACAAACAAATCAATGAGTTCAGGACCTATCAAAACAACCCGGTTCAGCCCTTGGGGCCTGTATTGGCGCAAATGACACAGGGCGCTTTGGGCGGTTTTGCGCTGGCGGCCGGTATTGCTGCCTTGCTGCGTTCCAGGAACTAAATTTGCCGCGATGCAAAACGAAGAAGACCAAATGTTCGAGCACCCGCAGGAACGCTGGAGCGGTTTGAAAAAAGCCCTGCGGCTGTTTAATATTTCCCGTCTGATCCGTTGGGGGCTTTTGTTGTTTGCCGGCGCCTGGCTGTATCAAAACTGGCACCGGGATATTTCGGAACAAGACCTGTTTTCCCGCTACGCATTTCCCGAATCCCGCTTCGTGCAAGTCGATGGTATGAACGTACACTACCGCGTCTGCGGTGAGGGAGAGCCCATCGTTTTGCTGCACGACGCCAACAGTTCGCTGAATACCTGGGCTGGCTGGACCGACTCTTTGAGCCGGCATTATCAGGTGATCAGTCTCGATCTTCCCGGGTTCGGACTGACCGGGCCGCATCCGCAGGCGAGTTACAGCACCTTTATGTACACCGGTTTTTTCGACAAGTTTGTGCAGGCGCTGGATTTGCGCAGGTTTCACCTCGCGGGTAATGGCCTGGGGGCGCAGATTGCCTGGTTTTACGCGACGGAGCACCCCGAGCGGCTCGGGAAACTGATTCTGCTGAATGCGCCCGGTTTTGAAAAAAAGGGCAGTGATTGGGTTGATTTACTGGCCCGAACGCCGGTTGTCAACCGGGTCATGTGGAAAATCACGCCGAAAAGATTTATCGAATTGATGCTGGAAGACGTGTACGCCGATGATCGGAATGTAACCGAAGCGCTGGTGCAGCGCCATTTCGACCTGCTGCTGCGCCCCGGCAACCGCAAGGCTTATACCGACAGGGCTTCGGTAAGTGAAAACCGCCCGCCGGTCGATCTTGTGGAAAGAATAAATCTCCCGACGCTTATCCTTTGGGGCGCGGAGGATACGCGGATTACACCGCAGTACGCGTACGAGTTTCACCGCAAGATTCACAAGTCGTTTCTCCGCATTTATCAGAATACGGGCCACTGGCCGCAGGAAGAAAACCCTTCGATGACGGCAAAAGACGTGCGCCGCTTTCTGGAGGGCAGGTTTTAACCTTTGTAATTTTGAAAATAAAGTGTTCGGTTGCCCAGGTCGAAAGCGCATAGCTGCCCGTACGGAGCCTGAACAAGCGCGCAGCCGCAGTCGATACAAAGTGCGGGCTTTCGGTCGAGCTCGCCCAGATCGTAAATTGTCTGGCTATGGGGTTGAGGTGTATGGCCGTGAACGATTACCCGCTCGCCCAGCCATTTCTGATTGATTAAATCATGCCATTGCCTTATCCAAAGCATGGACGTAGTGTCGGCCAGAGAGTCGGCCACTTGAAAATTCAGGCCGGCATGTACCAGAATATAGCCGGGGAGTTCGGCCAGGTGCGGAAGATCGCCCATCCATTTCAGGTATTCCTTCGGAATTTCGAGGGCTCTTGCGACACCAAAACTGTGCAGCAGCTCTTGTGTTTCCAGGCCCGGTCCCGTTTGTTTGTGGTCGGCGGCCACTTTGTTGAGCAACATCTGTTCGTGGTTGCCCCGAAGACATTTCAGCGTGTAGCCTTGGTTGGAAAGCGCCCAGATCAGATCAATCACCCCTTTTGAATCGGGCCCCCGGTTGATATAATCACCCAACAGATACAGCGTATCGGAGGGGGAAAGCGCGATTTTGTCGAGCAAAGCAAGCAGCGTATTTTTACAGCCGTGGATATCAGAAATTGCGAAAATTCGCATTTTTATAAATTATAAATATATTATTTTTAGTTTTATAACACAAAAATTCCAATGTTGCCCTGATTTTTGAAATTTCGTCAAAAATGCCTGACCTTGCAAGGGCCAAGAGAAGAATAGTGACCCTTGCGTTAAAATTCGTCTTAGGTGCGTCTCCCAGCCTGGAATAATACCATTTAACCTTTACAACCTTCGAGTAAGACTTTTTGCGCCAGATATAAATTGAAAAGGTTTTGTTCGATCGGTTGATGATACTGAGCTTCAGTATCCCCTAACCGATTTATGAAGAGTATACCTACGCTGGTTTTTGTGTTTTGTTGTGTATGGGTAACGGAGATGCTGGGGCAGTCATTTCCCCCGATAATCTCGATGGCGCCTGATACGGCCAGGGCTTTGGCCCTGGCACGTTATGCCAATGCACTGGTTGCCCAACAACCTGATTCCGCCCGCTGGTATGGTCAGATGGCCATAGAATATGCCCAAAGAAGTAACGACCCGGTGGCTGAACTGGAAGCTTGTTATGCTGTTGCCGATGCCAGCTTCAACCTGCATCTTTTCAAAGAGGCCTCGGAAGCCTACCGGAGAGTGCATGAGTTACTGGGCAATTCGTTGGATTCCGGAAGTATTCGAAAACACCTGGTTGATCTCAGGATGCAATATGAAACTGCCCAAAAGCAGGCAGAGATCAGTACCCTTCGACAACAAAAAAAGGCCAATCGAAATGCCATGATTGCCATAGGGTTGGCGACATTTCTCCTTTCGTTGCTTGGGTTTGCCATTTTTCGCAATTATCGCAGAACCAGGCAGTTCGCCCGGATCAGCGAGGTTCAGAAAAAAGCGCTCGAACAAAGCAATACCATCAAAGACGCGCTATTTTCGGTTGTATCGCACGAATTACGCAGTCCGCTGAATTCCATCAAAGCGTTTATTCAAATGCGCCTTCAAACAGGGGTCGGCGAAGAGGAAAAGGGCGATTTTGAACGCCTCGACCGGCAGATTGGCGAAACGATTACCCTGCTCGACAACCTGCTGCACTGGTCGGCCGTGCAAACCCGTCGCCTGCAGCCGCAGTTTATGCCGCTGCACCTCAAAGATCTGGCAGAGGAAACAGCCGCCATGCTTCATCAGGATGCGGAACGCAAAAATATCCGGATTGAACTGGACATCCCGCCCGGGCTCGTTGCCTTTGGCGACGTCAACATGATACGGGCGGTATTTCGCAACCTGATCCACAACGCCATCAAGTTTTCCCCTTCCGGAGCAGACGCCCGGATAAGCGTTCGGGCCAGAAACGTAGGCGATAAGGTAGAAGTGTCGGTACACAACTCCGGTTCGCCGATACCGAGGGAGCGCCAGATGGAACTGTTTGGTTCCGGTTATTCTTCTCCCGGAACTGCGGGAGAGAAGGGGGCGGGTATCGGGCTACAATTGTGCAAAGAATTTGTGGAAGGCAATCGCGGTCAAATCTCCTTTTCAAGCACGGCCGAAAACGGTACGGATTTCACGTTCCAGCTTCCGGCAGCGAAAACGTAAAGTCGGAACCAATAAAACAAATGTGTGCCCCTGCTATTGCCATGGCTACTTTCGAAGCAGATTTTTCATAACAACCTGTTCCGTAACCGCCTCGCGGAAACTCATGCCGAGCGGTAGAACAGCGCCACCCACGGCAACTTCCTCCGGCCCTACCGACTGAATATGCCGGCGATTGACCAGAAAAGAGCGGTGAATCCGGATAAAAATACCCGGCGGCAAGGTTTCTTCCAGTCCGCGCAGCGAAAGATATGCAACGTGTTTTTGGGCGCCGGTGATGATTTGCACGTAGTCTTTCAACGCTTCGAAATACAGCACGTCGTCGTAGCTGATCCGTACGTATTTCATTTCGGTACGGATAAAAAAGTAGTTGTCTTCGGCTGGTAAAGTCGTTTCGCCCATGAGCAGGTTGCGCGCCAGCAAGCGCTCCCGCACCCGGCCTATGGCCAGCAGGAAGCGGTCGTAGCTGACCGGTTTGGTCAGGAAATCGGCGGCTTCGACCTCATAACTTTTCAGGGCAAATTCGGGGAAAGAAGTCATAAAAACGACCAGCGGACGCTGCGGCAGCGATTTGACAAAGTCAATCCCGTTGACACCCGGCATTTCCACATCGGATATCAGCAAATCGGGCGGATTTTCCGACCAGAGCGAAAAAACTTCTTCCGGGGCAGTAAAGGCGCCAGACAAGGTCAGGCCCGGCGTTCGTTGTACGTAATCGGAAAGTAGTTTGAGGTAAAAGGGGTCATCGTCGAGTAGAATACAGCGCACAGGTATTGGTCAGTTATTGGTTGGAACAGGTGTTTTGGATAAAATTATCCGGGTTTGGGCGAAGCCCAGTGCATTTCTGGCGAAGCCTTGGCCAAAAGTAAGTTCGGCGTGTCCATTTTTACGCTCACAATGCTGAAAAGTCATCCCAATCGGCATAAAATATATTTGAAGAAGCACTATTAAAGTAGGGAGACAATAATAGTGGCCAACCCGTCGGCAACATGGCGCTCGGCGGGTTGCTTTTTTTATAGTCCTGTTTCGCGGCACAACCTGAAAATCGAAGCCTTTCTACACGATATTGGCATATCTTGCGGCGTTTTTTGTCGATTTTGCTCAATCTGATCCATCCCATTATTTGCCATGTCGTCGAATCGTAAAGCGCCGCGCAAGCAACCAAACACTGCAGCCGCTACTTCCCCCCAAAGGGCCAAAATCATTAAATGGGTCTTCCTGGCCCTCCTGCTGGCTGGCGTCGGTTACGCCGCCTATTATTTTTGGAATAAACAGACAAGCGGGCAAGCGGACGGCGGTGAGTTGTCATTTGTAAAAGGGGAAGAAAAAACACTGAGCGCTTCCAACCCCTTGCTGGAACTACTCAGTCCCGATCAATGCGGCGTTGATTTTAAAAACCTCATTGTCGAAACGCCGGAGAACAACATTACCCACAACATCAACATGTACAACGGCGGCGGCGTGACGGTCGCCGATGTCAACAACGACAATCTGCCCGACCTCTATTTTATCTGCAGCAACGGCCAAAACCGGCTTTACCTCAACCAGGGCGGATTAAAATTCAAGGACATAACCGAAAGCGCCGGCCTGACGGCAGGCGAAGGCGGCTTTGAAACCGCCGTGGTGGCCGCCGACGTAAATGCCGACGGGTTTCTAGACCTGTACGTGTGCCGCGCAGGCCCCCAGGAGAACGAAGACCGCCGAAACCGGCTTTATATCAACAACGGAAACCTGAGTTTTACCGAACGCGCTAAAGAATTCGGTATCGATGACATCAGCGCTTCCTCGGGCGCCAACTTCTTCGACTACGACCTCGATGGCGACCTCGACCTCTACGTGCTCAATTACCCCACCGACCTCGGATATGCCAGTAAAATAGATGCCTATCCGGGTGAAGGCGGCAAAATGACACCGCACACCGAGCCCAAAAAACCGCTCGATACCGACCGCCTTTACCGCAACGACAGCGGCAAGTTCACCGACGTATCGAAAGCAGCCGGTATCTGGAATTTCGCCTACGGTTTGAGCGTGTCGGTGTCGGACTTCAACCGCGACGGCTGGCCCGACATCTACGTCGGGAACGACTTCATCCAGCCCGATTTTTTGTACATCAACAACAAAAACGGCACCTTCACCAACCGCCTGGGCGAGTATATGCGGCATACCTCCCAGCATACCATGGGCACCGATCTGACCGATTTCGACAACGACGGCCTGATCGACCTGTTTGCCGTGGATATGTATCCGCTCAAAAACTATCGCCTCAAAACCATCCAGACGACCAATACCCAGGCCAAATACCTCTCGATGGTTCGTTCGGGCTATTTTGAACCGGTTGTGCGCAACGTTTTTCAACGCAACAATGGCAACGGCACGTTCAGCGACATCGCCTGCATGGCCGGGGTGTATCGTACCGACTGGTCGTGGAGTGGCCTGCTGGCCGATTTCGACAACGACGGCCGGAAAGACCTGCATGTGACCAACGGATACCGCCGGGAAATCACCAACCGCGATTTTATCGATTTTATGGCAGCCGAAATCCAGACCATGTCGCCCCAGCAACTGCAGTCGAAATACGGCGGCGTCATGGGTATTCTCGATGCCATTCCCGCCTACAAAGTGCGCAACCTGATGTACCAGAATACCGGCGATCTGCAGTTTGCCGACCGAAGTGGAGCATGGATGACCATGAAAGCCAGCTGGTCGTGCGGAGCGGCCTGGACTGATCTCGATGCCGACGGTGACCTTGATCTGGTGGTCAATAACCTCGAAGACCCCGCATTTATTTATAAAAACCGCTCCCGTGACGAAAACAAGGCCAACTACCTGCAGGTAAAACTTGCCGGACCGCAACAAAACCCGTTTGGCGTAGGCGCCTCCGTTCTGATAAAAGCCGGCGGAGCAATACAATTTCAGGAAATGAATCCTACGCGGGGTATTTTTTCCTCGGTCGAACACCTCTTCCACTTCGGTCTGGGCGCCGCTGGCCAGGTCGACGAACTGACGATACGCTGGCCCGACGGCAAATATCAAACCCTGACCAACATCCCGGCCAACCAACGCCTCCAACTCAAATACGCCGACGCCGGCGGACAAATCGCAACCCTTGTGCCTTCCGATGTAAAAGCGACTGCGCTGGCTGAAAAAACGACAGCCGAAACCGGAATCAATTTCGTGCACAGGGAAAACCAGTTCAACGACTTCGAACAATACCCGCTCATGCCATGGATGGAGAGCGACCTGGGACCGCTGGTGGCCAAAGGCGACGTCAATGGCGACGGCCTGGACGATTTTTACGTCGGCAACTCCTTCCAGGAACCCGGCGCGTTGTACATCCAGCAACCCGACGGCCGCTTCAAAGCGTCGAACGAACAAATGTTGCAGGCCGAAAAAGCCTACGAGGACCACGGCGCGGTCTTTTTCGACTTCGACCGCGACACCGACCTGGACCTGCTGGTGGTCAGCGGCGGCATCGAAGCCGTGCCGCAAAACCGCGACAAGGCATGGCAGGCGCGTTTGTACATCAATGTAGATGGAAAAGGAAATTTCGGCAGAGCCAAACCCGAACTGGTGCCCGACATCCGGGATGTGAGTATGCGGGTGATTGCGGTCGATTTTGACAACGACGGCGATCAGGATATTCTGATGGGCGGCCGAATGCTGCCCGACAAATGGCCGCTTACGCCCCTCAGCCGCGTTATTCGCAACGACAACAACAAGCTGGTCGACGTGACGCAGGAGAATGGCGGCGACTTTTCTCAATGCGGTATGATCACCGATATGGCCGCGACGGACCTCGATAACAATGGTATCCTGGATCTGGTCGTCGTGGGCGAATGGATGCCGGTGTCGGTATTCACCTTCGTAGGCGGCCGTTTCGTCAATGCCACGGAGCGATTCGGCCTGCAAAAAACCAACGGCATCTGGCAACGTCTGGCGCTGGCCGACCTCGATGGCGACGGCGATCTCGACATCGTGACGGGCAACATGGGCCTGAATTCCCGTTTTGCTGCCAGCGCCGAAGGGCCTCTGCGCTGTTATGCCGCCGATTTTGACAAAAACGGCACGCTCGACCCCATCATGGCTTATGCCGAAGAAGGCAAAACATACCCGCTGATTCAGAAGGATGTGATGGTCAAACAGATGCCCGTTCTTAAAAAGAAATTTTTGTACGCAAACAATTACGGCAAAGCCGTTATGTCCGACGTGTGGCCGCAAAAAGACCTCGACGCCGCCCTTAATCTGTTTTGCTATGACCTCGAAAGTTGCTGGTGGGAAAACAAAAACGGGCAGTTTGTCCGCCATGCCTTGCCACGCCAGGCACAGGTATCGGTGATGCAGGGCATTCTGGTCGACGATTTCAACCGCGACGGGGCCGTCGATATTCTGATGGCTGGCAACAAACGCGGCTTTGAAGTGGAAACCGGGCCCTGCGATGCCGGTACCGGCGTGCTGCTTGCCGGCGATGGTAAAGGGAAATTTACCTGGGTGAACAACGTTCAAAGCGGTTTTTGGGCGCCTCGCGAGGTCCGCGACCTTTGCCTGCTCAAAGGGGCCGGCAACAAAAAAACGATTCTCGTGGCCAACAACAACAGCGCATTGCAAGCCTTTGGCTGGTAAGCATTTACCTGAAAAGCCTTATCCTTTTTTTACACTACATGATCTCCCGTCATTCAACAATATTGCTGCTTTTTCTGGCGCAATGGCTTTTACTCCTTTCTGTTTCCTGTACCGGCGATGCCCGCGGCCAGGCAGCGGTGAGCATCGTCATACCACCGCCGCCCAAACCCAAACCCTCGCCCTGGCAACCCCTGGCCGATGGGTATGCGCGTTTTTTTGAACAGTCTATGCGGCTTTCGGGCGCCCCGGGGGCGGCTGTCGCGATTGTGAAAGACAGCCAGATCGTGTTGCTGCGCGGCTTTGGCGTGCGCGCCGGAGGCAGTCAGGATTCGGTCGATATCCATACGATCTTCCGGCTGGGTTCTTTATCGAAGGGCTTTGCCGGTGTTTTGGCCGGCGTGCTGGTGGCCGACAGCGTGTTGAGTTGGGACGAGCCCGTCCGGAAACGTTATCCCGAATTCAAACTCAGCGACTCCAAACAGGCCGAACGTGTGCAGCTCCGCCACCTGCTTTCACATACCACGGGACTGCCTTACCACGCCTTTACCAACCTGATCGAGCAGGATTACCCGCTTGAAAAAATTGCGGGTGAATATTTCCCCAAGGCCCGTCTGTTTGGCCGCGAGGGCGAGTTTTACGCCTATCAGAACGCCGCGTTTTCGGTGGCCGGCGAAATGATGCAACGCGCCACAGGCATTGCCTATCCGGAGTTGTTGCGCCGGAAAATATTCGAACCTGCCGGCATGAAAGATGCCTCCTGCGATCACGCTTCCATGGCCAATGCCCCCAACCACGCCCTTCCGAATGCCTGGACCGGCTACAACTGGCGGGCGGAAGAGTTGTCGGGCGGGTATTATGCCAATGCGGCGCCGGCTGGCGGCGTGAATGCCTCGGCCGCCGATATGGGGCAGTGGCTTCAGGTCTTGTTGGGTTGCGAACCTTCGATTATTACGGCTGCAACGCTCGATCAGGTATTTCAGCCCATGATTAAAACGGACAAGGAGCGCCGGATTTTCCCCAACTGGATCGCGCGCGACGGCGCGGCTTATGCCATGGGATGGCGTGTGCTGACCCTGCCGCAGGGCGGAGAATTGATGTACCACAGCGGATACGTCAACGGTTTTCGCAGTGAAATTGCGCTGAACCGAGGCGACGGCGTCGGTATTTGCGTGTTGTTCAATGCCAACAGCGACCTGGCAAGGCAGTGTATTCCCGAGTTTTTCCGGCAATGGGAGCAATTCAAAGCGACCCGGCATTAGTATTCGGTATGTCGGGGCAAAAAATCGAATAAATCTCTCGTATTTCGCGGTACTGCCCGTTGTCGCCCGGTCAGCCCAAAATCAAGTTTCCTGTAAAGGTTTTAAACGCAAACCATGTCTGCACGTCGCCCAAACCCCTCGAACAAGAAAAAAACCTCTTCCGCTACGCCAGCCCCTTCCGCGCCGGCCCCATCGAAACGCCGGGCAATGCTGGGTCTGCTTTTGCTGGCGCTGCTGGCTGTCGGAGGGTACTTAGGCTATCGCTATTTTACAAAAAAAGGCGAAGCCCAGGGGCCCTCATACGTCAACGGCGCGGAAGAAACCCTGACGGCGGCCAATCCGTTGCTCGAATTGCTCTCGCCCGAGCGCACCGGAGTCGATTTCAAAAACATCATCAATGAAACGGAGCAGGACAATATTTCCACCAACATCAATATGTACAATGGCGGAGGTATGGCGGTGGCAGACATCAACAACGACAACTTCCCCGACCTCTTTTTCGTGTGCACCAACGGGCCCAATCGCCTGTATCTCAACGAGGGCAACCTGAAATTTCGCGACATCACCGCCGGATCGGGCATTGCCGCCGGTGAAGGCGGTTTTGAAACCTGCGTGACAGCCGTCGACATCAACGCCGACGGGTACCTCGATTTTTACGTGGGCCGAGGCGGTTCCAACGAAAACGACGAACGCCGCAACCGGCTTTTTGTCAACAATGGCAACCTCACATTTACCGAAAAAGCCAAAGAATACGGCATCGACGACATCAGCGCGACCTCCGGCGCCAATTTTTTCGATTACGACCTCGACGGCGACCTCGACCTGTACGTGCTCAATCATCCCACCGACCTGCGCCTGACCCGTCAGATCGATGTGCAGCAGGGCCCCGATGGCCAACCCTCGCCCAGTACCCTGCCTAAAAAGCCCTACGACTCCGACCGCCTGTACCGCAACGACGGCGGCGGGTTCACCGATGTGTCGAAAGAAGCCGGCATCTGGAACTTCGCCTACGGCCTCAGTGTGTCGGTGTCCGATTTTAACCGCGACGGCTGGCCGGATATTTATGTGGGCAACGATTTTTATCAACCCGATTTTCTCTACATCAACAACCGCAACGGAACCTTCACCAACCGCCTGGCCGAATACGTTCAGCATACCTCCCAGCATACGATGGGGACCGACCTGACGGATTTCGACAACGACGGCCTGGTGGATATTTACGCGGTCGATATGGTGCCGGCCACCGATTATCGGCTCAAAACCCTGCAAACCACCAATACCCTCAGCAACTACCTTTCGCTGGTGCGTGCCGGGTATTTCGAACCGGTCGTGCGCAACGTTTTCCAGCGCAACAACGGCAACGGTACGTTTAGCGACATCGCCTGTATGGCCGGTATCGACCGCACCGACTGGTCGTGGAGCGGGTTGTTTGCCGATTTTGACAACGACGGCCGCAAAGACCTGCACGTCACCAACGGCTTCCGCCGGGAGATTACCAACCGCGATTTTGTCGATTTCGTCTCGGCCGAACTGCGCAGCATGAACAGCCAGCAACTCGAATCCAAATACGGGAGTATGATGGGCTTTCTGGCGCAGGTGCCGGAGTACAAAGTCCGCGATTTCTTTTTCCAAAACAGCGGCGACTGGCAGTTTACGGCCCGCAACGGCGAATGGGCGACCATGAAGGCCACCTGGTCGTGCGGCGCTTCCTGGACCGATCTCGACCTCGACGGCGACCTCGATATGGTAGTTAATAACCTCGACGACCCTGCATTTATTTATAAAAACCTGGCGCGTGACCAAAACAAGGGCAATTACCTGCAAGTCAAATTACAAGGCCCCGCCCGGAATCCCCATGCCGTCGGCGCCTCCGTTCTTATCCAGTCAGGCGGCCAAATGCAATACCAGGAGTTAAATCCAACGCGTGGTATCTTTTCCTCGACGGAGCACCTGATCCATTTTGGCACGGGCAACGCCACCGCGATCGAACGCCTCGACGTGCGCTGGCCCGATGGCAAAACCCAAACCCTGACCAATGTGCCGGCCAACCAGCGGCTCACGCTGCGCTACGCCGAGGCATCCGGAAAAGTTGCCACGCTCGCGCCGCCTGCCCCGGCCAATACCCTGCTGAAAGAAGTGCCGGCGGCACAGTCGGGCGTTGGTTTTGTGCACAAGGAGAATGAATACCTCGATTTTGAACAATTTCCGCTCAATCCCTGGACGGAATCCGATCTCGGTCCGCTCGTGGCCAAAGGCGACGTGAATGGCGACGAGCTCGACGATTTTTATATTGGAAACGCGTTTAAATCGCCCGGCGCTTTGTACGTACAAATGCCCGACGGCAAATTCAAACCCGCTTCGGAGGGGGTGTGGCAAACCGATCAGATCTACGAAGACCACGGCGCCGTGTTCTTCGATTTCGACCTCGACGGCGATCAGGACCTGTTTGTAGTGAGCGGCGGCGTCGAGGCCATGGCGGCAACCCGCGGCCAGGCCTGGCAATGCAGGCTCTACCTGAATACCGATGGCAAAGGGACTTTTGCCAGAGCCGGACAAGGCCTGTTGCCCGACATCCAGGAGGTCGGAATGCGCGTCGTCGCCCACGATTATGATCAGGATGGCGATCAGGATTTGTTCATCGGCGGCAGGGTGACGCCCGATAAATGGCCCCTTGCGCCGCGCAGTTTCATCCTGCGCAACGACCGCGGCCGGCTGACCGACGTGACTGCCGAGATTGGCGGCGATTTTACCCGTTGCGGTATGGTGACCGATCTGGCCTGGGCCGATCTCGACAAAGACGGGACGGCCGAACTGGTCGCGGTAGGGGAGTGGATGCAGATTCAGGTGTTTCGTATGCAGGCCGGCAAACTGGTCGATCAAAGCGCCCCCTTCGGGTTTGAGCATTCCAACGGACTCTGGCAGCGCCTGGCCATTGCCGACCTCGATGGCGATGGCGACCTGGATATCGTTACGGGCAATTTGGGCCTGAACACACGCCTGAAAGCGGCGGCCAATGCACCGCTGCGCTGCTTTGCCGACGATTTTGATAAAAACGGTACGCTCGACCCGGTCATGGCTTTTTATGAAAACCGCCGCCTGGTTCCGCTGGTCCAGAAGGATGTTTTGGTCAAACAAATGCCGCCCCTGAAAAAGAAGTTTCTCTACGCCAGCGCCTATGCCAAAGCGGAAATGGCCGACATCTGGCCGCAAAGCACCCTCGACAATGCGCTGAACCTGTTTTGTTACGATCTGGAAACGTGCTGGTGGGAAAACAAAGGCGGGAAGTTTGAGCGTCGTGCATTGCCTCGCCAGGCACAGGTGTCGGTGATGCAAGGCATTGTGATCGCCGATTTTAACGCCGATGGCAGCCCGGATATATTGCTGGCGGGCAACAAACACGGTTTTGAAGTGGAAACAGGCCCCTGCGATGCCGGCGCGGGTACCCTTTTGCTCAACGACGGGCGCGGTAATTTCCGCTGGGCCACCAACCTGGAATCCGGGTTCTGGGCGCGCAAAGAGGTGCGCGATCTGGCGCTGTTGCGAGGCGCCGCCGGCCGCCAGTGGGTGGTGGTAGCGAATAATTCGGGGCCGGTACAGATTTTTGTAAGGTAAGAAGATTGTTTGCCGCTTGGCGGGTGGTGTAGACGTTCATAAGCGGCTAGGCGATGCAGTGTTATGCATTATTTGGCGGGCAATCTATATTTGCTGTCAGAAGCATAATACTCCTGACCGAATATGACTGAAAATCCTTCTGATTTGCCTAATCGCCTCGATGAATTATTGAAGGCTTTGCGCGAATTGCGCAAATCGACAAAAGCCATTGTTGATGACATAAAAAGGGCATACACAAAAAAAGAAAAGGACATTCCCCTTCGCTGCTCGGAAGCCAGTTTCTCCCGGTATCGTAAACAGGAAGAAAGGGATTCACCAGAGGCCGCAGAGTTAGTGGCACTTATCGAAGACGTTTATCAGGATTGGTTTAATAAAGAACATAAGATCTTATACGAGCCATCGACAAACTCTTACATTGTTAAAGGAAAACCTTCCAAAAGGGGGGAGGAGGGAGTATCAAATGAAGTCGAGATCAAGTCCCTCGAAAACCTTCTCAACCACACCGCCATAACCGAAGCCGTTTCAAAAGGCGTCAAGACCCTGCGTATTCTCGATACCTGGCTGCCGTATATGCTGCATGGTGGGGATGTTTTGTTGAAAGAATGGGCCCAAAAAGCGGAGACTATTCAGATACTGATTCTGGAACCTGCCAGCGATGGCTTGCGTATGCGGGCAGAGGCTCTGGGTTACGAGTTTAAAACGCTGCAATTGGAAGTGCTGAAGAATCTGGAGATGATCCTCAAACTGGCCGATGACTTTAGGGGGAAGTGCCATATCGAGGTGCGTCTGTATGATTCCTTGCCGACTGTCAACCTGTATCTGGTCGATGACATCGCTTTTTATGGCTTTTTCTTGCAAAATGGCTACTCTCAGAACCATTTTTTTAACCGGACAGAAGGTTCGGCGACCGACAACTACGTCATTAAACAATTGGCGGCCCACTTTGACTCCATTTGGGACAAATCGGCCAGGGATGGCAACAAAGTGGATAAAAACAAGGTCAGGAATCTCACGAATCAGGTAGCGGAAAAGATCTCGACGATAGACAAGTTACACACCAGATACTGGCTTTATTATGTGAAGGAAAGAGACGGGAAGCGGTATTTGCAGGCCAATATTCTATATACCAACTCGGTGTCGAAATGCAAACTGCTGTATTACAATGCCAGGATAGATTCTATGGATGACACGACGGGTAAGATCAAAATCGTTGGTGAGAGTGGCAATTTGGTGTTCAATTTTACGGGCTCGTCGTTTTTTCTCGAAATACATTTTTCACCATTAATCGCGATCAAACCCCAAACTATCCCGATTACGCTGATGCAAATTGATCAGCGACAGGCAAAGCCGGTGGCCAGTTTTGGTTTTATGGTAAAGGTGGAAGACAAACAGGAACTGGCCGCTTTTGAATTGCCGCTCGACGACCAGACAAACCTCAATGACCCTCGTATCCCGGCCCAGGTTGTCAGAGCTTTGCAAAGAGAATTCGCTCAAACGCTGCGCCATCATTCTACGCCGCCTGCGCAACTACAGGAATGGCCGGCACAGCACAACGATCAAATTGTCGAACGGCTCCGAAGCGCCGATTGGCGGGTATACTTCCCGGAGCATTATCCCGAATACGACACCAATATTGAAAATCTTATCCTCAAAAATGATGTTTTGATCGCTGTCGGAACGGCTCGCGTACGGTTTTCACTGGGCGCCAACGGCGCTTTGATCGTAACCGCCGATACCCCCTCCGGAACCAAACTGACAGGTGAAGCGAACATCGTAGAAGCCGGACGGGATTATTATATCCATTGCCACCTCCAGTCCGACCCGCCTCGGAGAGGAATTTTGCTGCAAATGGTAATTCGCCTTGGCAGAGACCTGAAAATGGAAACCGCCAGAAAAATGGTGGGACTTTATAATCTCGTGTACTCCGACAGCGCCCTGGGTTGCGGTTTTATGGTTGCCGAACCCTGGGCCAATGGCCAGGAAGACGCCTGCCAATTGTTCAATCCGCTCGAACTTGCGCAGCAACTCCCTGATTTGGACACCTTTCTCGGCTTCCGCGACGAGGGGTCGCTGCTGTGGCGGCCGGGAAAAAAGAAGGAAAACTGTATTCACGAAGGCGTCTACGAGGTGTTTACTTACGGCCGTCACCGGGTCAACGGTATTGAGACCAAATGTATCATCCGATCGGTGTTGCGCATTCATTCGAACCGCTTCGTTGAGTTCAAAGGTATACTACCGCATGGCGAAGCCTCGGGAAAGGTCCGCATGGTGTTGAGCAATATTTTTATTGGTCTGAAAAACAGCGGAACGGCTGATCAGGAACGCCGTCAGGGTTTCTTTTTCTTTGCAGTAAAAGACAGTCAACCAGTAAAAGATGACTTGTATGGCGGCGTGTTCAGTGGGTTGTGCACCGAGCAGCAACAGCCACTGAGCAAACGTGTGATAATGCGCTATCGCGGCAAAGACGACAAGGCGCTGGCTATTTTTGACAGTTATCAGTCCGAATCAGGCCGGATTTACATCCATTCGAATGAATACAATGAACTGGATGATTCGGTGCGCGAGGCGCTGACCGGCCGATTAACCAATTTTATCGGCTTTCAACTGGGTGGGAGGCTGGTATCTTCCGGCGCCCTGGAAAGATACAATCGCGACGAACTCCCCCTCGCCCAGATGTTCCTCGATGCAGCCCTCTACCGCGCGGCAAAAGCCAAATCCACCAAGGAGGTGGAGGAAACCCTGCAGGTGCTCCGGCAAGCCTTCAACCACGGCTGGAACGATCTGGCCTCTTTTGAAGAAGCCATTCAACAACACGAAAAAGGGGCGGAGATACTGCGAAGCAAAATTTACACGGACCTGAAAAAAACATTGAAAGATGGAATTTCAGACGTTTCAGGCGATTCATGAACCCATAGCCTGAAACGGCGCAATCTTAATTTGAGTGCAGGTGAAGCAGCGGGGTTTTGTTGTGTATTGCGCTGAGAATCATTAAAATAACTACGGTATTGCACTGGTGGCGCGCACCTCGGCAGGGTTTCCTGTCCGGGGTTGAAATGATATTTATTTGGTTTTCGTTTCACCGGGCGG
Organism: Saprospiraceae bacterium; assembly: GCA_016787345.1. Lineage (GTDB taxonomy): Bacteria > Bacteroidota > Bacteroidia > Chitinophagales > Saprospiraceae > M3007. The sequence continues at coordinate 22,564 of JAEUUU010000035.1, forward strand.
TTTTATCGCAGGTCGGGAGGTTCCTTTGTTTCGTTCCTGGTGGTCAACATCGTTTTTTCCGGAATAAACGATGGATGGTCGCGACAAGTTCCTTCATTTTTTTACAAAAACTGCTATTGCGATGAAAACGCTCGTATTTCTACTCTGCTGTGTTCTGGGGATGTATGCATGGTACCGGGTCGGCTCCGTGCCCGACGCCCCCTCGCATGCGCCGAAACTGGTGAGTGTCCAGCAGTTGGCGCACAATCCTGCCAAGTACAATGGCGCCTACGTCATGCTGCTCGACGCGCACGTTGTCAGTTCCGACTATTGTCTTGAACGATCCTTTTTTACGATTTCCGATGCCTCCGGGCAAATTGAGTTGAGCTGTATTTCCTATCAGCTGCGCGATACGGAAAGTTCGCTGGATGATGCCGTGTTCCTGTTCGAAGTACTATTTGCCGACGATGAATCCTGCCTGATACTGCTCCGGGAAGCCCGGTACGAGACTGCCGAATAGTGTGCGATATAACCCCAAAAACCATTTTGCTCATGCTCTCAAACTTGATTACAATGAAAAATATCCTTGTCCTCGTCCTTATCGCGGTTTGTCTTGCCATTCCAAAGGCTTGCCGCCAGACCCAGGCCCCTGCCGTCGCCGATACCCTGATCTCCCAACCCTCTACGCTGATTATTCTGGTAAACGACAACACGCGCTCCGACACCTTCCTGCATCCCGATGCTTCCACGCTCGAACGGCTCCTGTTCCGATATGCGCCGTGCGGCGTTCAGTTGCTGGGATGCTGTGTGCAAACGGACAGCTACCGGCAGGAAGGTTTCTTTTCGCACCCCATCAAACTGGACACATTGCCCCGGCACCGCAACCCGGTCATCCGGCGCTCCGAAGCGGCTGTCAACCGCCAGCGTATGGCCGATGCACTGGGTCAGTGCCGTCAGACCGCGCTGAAAGCCCAAACGGAGTTGTTTCAGCCCAAAACACACGGCCGTTCGGATGTCGCCAATGCCCTTCGCTGGACCAACCAGGTCGCTCATATGCCGGCATACGAGCACTGGCAAATCATCGTCGTGCTGGTCAGCGATCTGAAACAGGATGCTGATGAAAACCGCCTGTTTGAGCCGATCCGGCCGGTCCGTTTTCCTGCGAATACCCGGATCATCAGCATTGGCGCCGATCCCGCGATCGATCTGTCGGGTCTGTTTCCCGAACAGGATGTTACCGAGTTACCCAATTTTCAACTTCTTTCCACCCTTTAATCTGTCCATGCTATGAAAAATTCATACCCTGTTTCGTACGCCGAAACGGAACACCAGTTTCACCTTTCCGCAAGGGCTGCCGCCCGGTTTCGTTCGGCTGAATCCATGCATCCGGTTTACGTTCGGAAATTTGAACAATACCGCGACAAACACCACGACACACTGGCCCTGCCGCCCCATCAGCAGGTATCCTCGGCGGTATTGCCGGTGTTTTACCTGGCTACCGCTACCGTGGAAGGGATGCTGCTGGCCCCGGTGCTGGAAGCCAACTGGTTTGCCGATCTCGAATCCGCGGTTTTAACGCCCGAGGTCGTGTCCTTGCTGGCGGTCATGGTACCGCTCGGCGGCAGTCTGGCCGCCGGTGTTTGCTGGCGCCAACTGTCCATCGCCCCCAGCCCCTGGGTGTACGGCAAGTTCAAAATCAACTGGCCCTGGTTGCTGAGCGCCGTGCTGCTTACCGCGGCGTATCTGGGTTTGCTGGGTTTCCTGGCCTATTACAACTGGCAGAACAACAAAGACAATGCGATCCTTTTTCTGATCCCCGTATTGGGCGTGATCGAATTGTTTCTCGGGTATTTTGCCCTGGAAGGACTGGCTTTTGCCCTGGTGTGGACCAATTACCGCCTTTTGTCGGGCGCGGTGGTCAGCAATGCGCGCAAGATGAACCGCCATGCCGAACAGTGCGCCAGGGCATTCGACCGGTACAGCGTGCTGCTGGCTGCCTATAACCGCACTTTTGATCTGGAACTGCCGGGTCGCAGCACGCCGGCCATCCTGCGGGCGATCGCCTATCACGAAAACGAAGCCGGTGAAAACGCCGCGCAGTGGTTGAATTGACCCTTGCGGCGACTGCGCTGGGCGAGGCCTCCGGGTCTTGCTCAGCCGCGGTCGTCGAGCGATTCCTCCGCTTTGTCAAAAGGTTCTTTCAAGGCTTCGCTCCCGAAATGCATCTGGCACCAGACGCAGTCTTCTTTGCCGCAACCAGTGTCGAAACGGCGTTGTTGAATGTTGTCGTAAACCTCCCGGATGAGCTTTTGCACGCCTGTTATTTCTTCATTGGAAAAACGAATTTCGGCAAACGGGATGAGGCCTTTTTTATCGGGTTCCAGCCAGGCAATAGCGCCCGATCCGACGGGTTCTGCATAGAGCCGCGATTGCTCCAGCAGTAATTTGTAAAAGGCGAGTTGCCGCCAGTATTCGCCGCCGTGTGGATGTTTGTCGGAAGGCGGTTGAATTTTCGCCGTATTGGGCGTCCCGGTTTTGTAATCGACCACCCGGATATTTCCGTTGCTCAGCCATTCAATTTTGTCGAGCACGCCGGTCACCGGTACGCCGTCGATTTCAACCCGGTCGATGCGACGCTCCACGATGGCGCGGCGCGTCCAGTAGGGTATTTGTTCGGCAAAATAACGGCGCAGCCAGTTGCGTCCCAGGGCCAGCCTTTGCCCGTAAGAGGGCGTGGAAAACAAGGCTTGCCGGCGTTCCATTTCCCGGTTAAACTGGCGAATCAGGCTGTCTTCCCCCGGCGCCCGATCGGGTTTCTCCTGTTTGAATTTGCCCAAAAATACTTTCAGGGTTTCGTGCATGGCCTCGCCAAAGGCGGCGGCTTCGCTCATGGCCGAAGGTACGCCGAGCACGTCTTCGTAATAAAAAGCCAGCGGACAACGCAGGTACCGGTTGAGCGCGGTAATGCTGAGCGTAAAATGTTGCAACAGCGCATCCAGTACGGCTGGCTCGGGCAAAGTGATCACCGGGGTTTCCGGTTGCAACATCAGGTGAACCTGTGTGTCGAGGGTTTTTTCGGCCGGCACGTCTACGTCGGTTCTGGCGAGCCCGGTCTCGTCGACAAAGCGCGCCTGAAGCAGGCTTTTGCCGTCGGCGCCGGTGCGGGCATACGAAATATAGAGTTGGTCGCGGGCCCGGGTAGCTGCCACGTAGAACAGTCGACGCCGTGCTTCCATGGCGTCTTCTTCGCCCGAAAGCGTAAGCGTATCGGGCAGCGCGAAGCGGCCGGTATTGTACCTGGGGCCAGGCTCCCAGGCCTCCGCCGTGCAGTCGAAGAGGAAAACGTGGCGAAATTCGAGGCCTTTGGCGGCATGGGCGGTGAGCAAATGCACCCCGTTTGCCGGGAGTATTTGTTGTTGCAAAGGCAGGGCAACGGCGTTGTCGTCCATGCTGTCGAGCACCCAGAGCAGCCGTTCGAGCGAAAAGGCGGGGTCTTTTTCGGCTTCCGCCCGTACGAAGTCGAGCAGGGTGCCCAGAACTTGTACCCACCAGATTTTATCCTCCTGATTCAGCGCCCATTGCAGCAGTCCGCTTTGGGCCATGAGGCGTTCGGTCAGGTCGGGCAAGGAGAGGTTGCTCGCGGCTGCGATCCATTGTTCCAGCAGCGCGGAGATTGAAGAAAGCCGATCGCGGTGTTGGAGCGGGAGTGGCGCCAGCTGTGCGGTATCGGCAAGTGTGCTGCGCCACAGTCTGCGTGTGGCTTTCAACTGGGCGGCCACCAGCGCCAGGTCGAGGCCGGGTACCGCCCACCAGGCGGCGTGCAGGAGCCGAAACAGGCGGTGGTCGCCGGAAAAGGGGTTGCTGGCCTCGTCGTGGAGGTACCGCAGCAATTCGCGGAAGTGGCGGATGAGCGGGAGTTCGAGCACGTTTACCGGTCTGCGCGTGACGAAAGGAATGCCCTTTTTTTCGAGCAATGCCATCAAACGGTTCGATTGTCTGTGGCGGTAGTACAACACGGCGATGTCGGACGGCGGTATGCCTTCGGCGACGAGCTGCTCGATTCGGTGGAGTACGTCGCTCAGTTCCTGGGTTCGGTTTTCATACACCCTCACCAGCGGTTGGCTCCTCAGATCGTGATGCGCTTCCAGAATTTTGGTCAAAGGCGTATCCAGGGCCAGGGTAGCGCGCAGCGAGTTGTGTTCGATCAGTTGGCGGGCCGCGTCGAGCAAATCCTGGGTAGATCGGTAGTTTTTGGCCAAAACGATGGTTTTCAGGTCGTTTTGATGCGCCCGGTAAAAGTCGAGCAGGTTGTGCAGCCGCGCGCCCTGAAATTCGTAAATGCTCTGGTCGTCGTCGCCAACGATAAAAATATTTGGGTTGGGCCAATAATTGAGCAGCAGGCCGAGCAGTCGAAACTGTGCGCCGTTGGTATCCTGAAATTCATCGACCAGAAAATACTGAAAACGTTCCTGGTAGTTGCGCAGCAAGGTTTCGTTGCGTTCAAATTCGCGCAACACCCACAGAATCATGTCTTCGTATTCATAGCGGCCGAGCCGTTGCATGGCCGTGCCGTATTTGGGAAACAGGTCGGCTGCTGCTTTGAGCCGTTCCATTTTTTGTTGCGCATCGCGGATTTTGACCGTTTTGGGCTCGCCTTTTTTTCCGTATTTACTATTGGTCTGGTAAATAAATTCGGGGTTGGCAGGCAGTGCCGACAGGTATTCATCGACTTTTCGCTGAACGAAACCGGGCGTCCAGCCCTCTTTTTTCATCGTTGTAAACAGGTCGCGCAGGTGGCTTTCAAACTGGTAGATGTCTTTTCTGCCTTCGAGCAGCGGGTGGTCGGGCGGCAGTTTTTCCAGTAGTTCGCGTACGACGGCGATGCGTTCCAGTTCGCTGGCGGGCGCCAGGTTGGCGCGGCCGAACACCTCGATGTTTTCCTGGATGACGCGGTTACAAAATGCGTGGAAGGTGTAAATGGGCACCCGGTGCGCTTCCGGACCGATCATGTCGAGCAGGCGCTGGCGCATGGCGGCCACGCCGGCGTCGGTAAACGTGAGGCACAGGATGTTTTGCGCCCGGGCATCGGTGTCGAGCAGGATTTTGCCGATACGGGCGGCCAGCACGTGGGTTTTCCCCGTGCCCGGCCCTGCGATTACAAGCACCGGGCCTTCGGTTTGTTCCACAGCCTGGCGCTGGGCCGCGTTGAGGCCGTCGAGCAGGGTGCGGAAGGCTGCGTTGCGTTCGGTCAGGGTCAGATTGAGCATGGGTTATCCGGAATTTGTCCGACAGGACAAACATACAGGAAAACCGTTTGCTACGGGAAAGTGGCGATGAAGGAGATCAAATACTCTGGCACAGTTCCACCAGCACGCCGTTGGCCGATTTCGGGTGCAAAAACGCCACGAGTTTGTTGTCGGCGCCGCGCTTGGGCTCTGCATTGAGCGGAATAAAACCTTCGCCTACAAGGCGCTGGATTTCGGCGCGGATGTCGGACACTTCAAAAGCAATATGGTGAATGCCTTCGCCGCGTTTTTCGATGTATTTGGCAATGGCGCTGTCGGGGTCGCTGGCTTCCAGCAGTTCAATTTTGCTCTCGCCGATGTGGAAAAAAGAAGTTGATACCTTTTCGCTTTCCACGGTTTCTACCTTGTAGTGTGCTTCGCCAAGCAAACGGCGGAACAATTCATTGCTTTCAGAAAGATTACGGACGGCAATGCCGATATGATCGATGCGTATCATGGGAGGTAATTTTCAAATTTAGCGCTGCTTGATCCAGACGTCTTCGACACCGGTCAGTTGCTGGAGTATTGCGGAGTGGTCGTCGATGTCGCGCTGGCTGGTGTAGCGGAATTCGATGCCGACCTGATGCCCTTTGGCGGTTTTGAGGTGATAGGGCGTCAGGTTGTTGGCGCGCAGTTTGGCCATGAGTTTGTCCACGTTCTCCTGGCTTTGCAAAGTAGCCACGATCATGATGCATTGGCGGCCACTGGCCTGTTTGCGGGCCTCTTCCATCCGTTTTTGCGCCGCCTCCTGCGCTGTTTTGTCGTCGTCGGTTTTTGCGGCGGGCTGTTCGGCGGCTTTGGGGGTGTCGTTTTTGCTCACTGCCTGGCTTTCGGGCGGCGCTACGTTTTCGAGCGAGGGGCGTTCGGGTCCGGTGGCGGGTGTTTCGACGCCGGGCTGCGCTGCATCGGCCTGTTCGCCGGCTTTTTTCTTTTGCTGCAGCCACCAATAGGCGCCGGCAGCCGATACGACCAGCAGTAATACCGCCAGCAGGCCTGCCATAACGGGCGACCGTTCGCGCCGGGAGGGTATTTCTATGTCGGAGGGCGAAGCGGCGGCAGGGGTGGCAACAGGGGCGGGCTCGGAAGCGGCCGGAATCGTGGGGGCGGCCGGTGTTTCCGTCACTTCTCGCGAGCGGGCGATGGGAGAAAATTGCAGCGGCGGCAAACCATAGGCATCGGCGCTGAAATTGGCAGCATCCGGTAGAAATTGTATCTTCTGGACGTAGTTTTTGTACAAACGGCCTACTCCGGGGAGGTTGACGATCTCGCGCTGATTGAGTAGCAACTGGGTGCGGTCTACAAAATCCTGAATAACCTTTCGGGCCTCGTCGAGCGACATGTGCTGCGCCTGGGCGATTTCGTTGGCCAGCAGGCCGTCGTCAACAGTCAGGTTTTCGTTAAAACTCAGGGTTTTGGAAGGGGGGGCGACGCTACCTCCGGCGTAATCGGCGGAAGCAGGGGAGCGTGTGGCCGTAAATCCGCCAAATCCGGGGATGACAAGCGTGTCGTGCAGAAAAAGCAATCGTTCGATATGAGCGGCAAAATCAATTTGCATGAGGGGCGTCGGTTAGGTAGATTAGTAAACCGGTAGGGATGTTCAAAAATAAAGCCAAATCAGTCCGTTCAGGCTGCAAAATTAGGTTTTTTATCCCGGTGGTTAAAAAATTACAACGGCATGTCCTTCCAGTTGTAATGCCAGGTGTCTAATTGGTGTGAAAAACACAATAACATCGTAATTTTGGGGGCTAAACAAAAATCAGTAGTCTGATGAGTGAAGTAGAGAGTTTTTTTAAATCGGCTTTTTCTGTTGACAACGTCATTTTCGGATTCGATGGGGGCGATCTGAAGGTTCTTTTGATCCAGCGTGGCGCAGCGCCTTTCAAGGGCAAATGGGCCTTGCCGGGCGACCTTGTTTATCCTAATGAAAATCTGGAAACAGCCGCCGAGCGCGTTTTGGAACAACTGACCGGTCTTCGGGGCGTTTATCTCGAACAAGTCAAAGCTTTTGGCGCCGTCAATCGCCACCCACTGGGCCGCGTCATTACGATAGCTTATTACTCTCTGATCAAAATCAGTGATTATACCGTCACGCCCGCGTCCTTTGCCCAGTCTGCCCGCTGGCATTCCATGTCGGAAGTGGGGGAGCTGGCGTTCGATCACAACGAAATTCTCGATACTTGCCTGGCCCAGTTGCAAACCAAAGTGCGCAACGCACCCGTCGGTTTTGAACTTTTACCCCCCAAATTTACCCTGACGGAATTGCAGCAATTGTACGAAGCCATCCTGGTTACCAAACTCGACAAACGCAACTTCCGCAAGAAAATCCTGACTATGGGGCTTTTGCTCGATCTCAATGAATTGCAGGAAAACGTCGCGCACCGCCCGGCCAGACTTTACCAGTTTGACAAAGAAAAATACGAGCGGTTTGTCGCCGAAGGATTTAGTTTCGGGCTCTAACCTGCTTGTCTCGCAAGTGTACCGTTAGCGCTTCACAATCAGTTTGGCGCTTGTGAGCCGCCCGCCATTCCGCACCGCCAAAACATAGAGCCCTTCCGGAATTTGTCCCGCTGATAGGCTGAACGTCCCCGATGGCTCCTGCCCCTGTGCCATCGTCTGCCCCAGTACGTTGTACAAACGCCACTGCACCGGTTGCGCCCAGTCGGTCTGGACCAGCACCCGATCGCGGGCCGGATTGGGCGACACGTACAGCCGGCTTGCGGGGGGGGCATCGGGACTTTGTGCGCTCACGGTGCAATCGGCCAGTGTGGTTCGATACAGCGAGAGGCCGCCGCGTTGATTGCCCACGAGCAGGTCCAGTACCCCGTCGCCGTCGAGATCGGCGAGTGCCGGATGGCTGCGAAAGCCGTCGTCGACGTTGCCCCAGGCCTCATCTGAAAGCGGGAAGGCGTCGCTGCTCGCGGCAATGCCGGCGTACATTTCGAGATGACCGTTTTGGGTGCCCATGATCAATCGCAGCCCGTCAGGTGTATTGACGCAAACCGGTACGCTATGGCCGATCAGTTGGTTGGGCAAGCGCGCGTCCAGTTGCCCGAGGTTGCTCAGGGTGGGTGTGCTGGCAAAAACCGGTTCGGTCGGCGAGCCCTGGTTTTTGAAAAAGTTGACATTGCCGTTTCGTTCTCCGATCAGCACGTCGGGGCGGTTGTCGTTGTCGAGATCGATGATGGCCGGCGTAGAGGAGATGCCTACGTCCATGCCGAGCCACATGGGGTCGGGGTCGCGAATGAGCAGCATGGGATTGCCTGCGCCGGCCTGATTGATGTAGCAAAACAGTCCGCCGGCGTAAGTACCCACGAGCATGTCGAGGTCGCCATCGCCGTCGAGGTCGCCAAAACTGGGGGAGAAATCATTATCGGCCGGCGCGAACTCCGACATGCCCAGCCAGTCGTTGTCGCTTAGTGTGAACTGAGGGTTGGTCGCTGTGCCGGTATTGAGCAGCAGGTAAAGGCTGGCGTTTCCGGCGGTTCCGGGGGTGTAATACCCGTAATTGCCCGCTACAATATCCATTAAGCCATCTGCATTCACATCGGCGAAAGCCGGGTGGGCCACCGAGCCGAAATCGATCATGCCGCCGACGAACAGGCTTTTGGAATTCAGTTGAAAATCGGCGCCGGGCCCGGGGTCGGCATCGCGGTAAAACCACACGTTTTTGCGGTCTTCGCCGATACTTTTGTTGTTGGGGCAGGCGACGAAGTCTTTTTGGCCGTCATTGTCGAGGTCGATGTAAAACGAGGCCGGAAACACCGCCAGATCCACCGAGGTGTTGTAGGAGGGGAAAGCGGTGTCGATGGCCGTCATCCAGGCCTGATTGGGTGTGCCGCCATTGGTCAGGCCGAGCATGCAGTTAAATGAGATGTTGCCGAGCACCAAATCCATGTCGCCGTCGCCTTCCTGATCGTACACCAAAGCCGTGGAGCCGGGGTGGCGGTTGCCGGAACGCTCGGCGGCTTCCGGTGTCGGCGGGGCAAATCCCTCGCAGCAGTCCTCTCCATTTGGACTAAGGCAAGCTTTGCAGGCTTCGAGGCCGGTTTCCGTGAATTTGCCGAAACATTTATCAATCAATTGAAATTTCAGGCTGTCGACGCCAAAGCCCTGTTCGACCGACATGTTGCGCAGGAAAAACATACTGGTGGTGAGCGATGCCTCGAAACAGACGATGTCGAGATCGCCGTCGCCGTCTACGTCGCCAATACCAGGGTAATCCGTTTTGGCGACCGGCAAATTATTCCATTCTCCCGGTTGGTTGTCGGGGTAATAAATGTAGTTAGTATTGCAATAGGTGCAATTTGGATAATTGAAAATATAAGGGGCAAATTTCAAAATGTTGTCTTCGTAGTAACCGCGAAACACCTGTATTTCCTGGGAGTTGGCTTGCAGGGAAGAGCAGAAAATATCAGCTGCGCCATCCTGGTTATAGTCCCGCATCAACACGAATTCGATCAATTTCGGGAAAAAACAGGCGTATTCCGGCGCATAGACGTAATCCGTCTGACCGGCGGCGCCATTGTTGATAAAGGTCAGTACCACATCGCCCGTGCGGTCGAAGATGACGAGATCGGAGATGCCGTCGTTGTTGAGGTCGGCCTCGCCAAACTGAGGGCAGTTTAGTCCGCCCGCGAAAGGAAAATCCATGGTTTGTCCGCCCTGAACGACGTCGACATCCCAATGCGGGAACATGGGTTGTTGCGCAAAAGCCGGCTGGCAGATCAGGATAAAAAGTGCAAAAAGTGGAAAAAGACGCATAGGTTTGAATCTTGTTTGCCCGATGTAGGGGCCGTAAAATTACGCGCTTTGCCGGCGAAAAACGGACCGCGGCCCATGAATGGCATTTATTTGACCAAAATAAACGCATATGATCTACGAGTTCAATGGTTTTCGGCCAGTCGTGCATGAAAGCGCTTTTATTCACCCCCAGGCGGCCGTTACGGGCAACGTGGTAATCGGTCGCGACGTGTATATCGGGCCCGGCGCGGCGATTCGCGGCGACTGGGGGGCGATTGTGATTGAAGACGGTTGCAATGTGCAGGAGAATTGCACCATCCACATGTTTCCCGGCGTGACGGTTTTGCTCAAAGAATCCGCGCACATAGGGCATGGGGCGATCATTCATGGCGCCACGATCGGGCGCAACTGCCTGGTGGGCATGAATAGCGTCCTGATGGATGAAGTAGAACTGGGCGACGAGTCGATTGTCGGCGCCTTGAGTTTTGTCAAAAGCGGGGAGAAAATCCCGCCGCGCAGTTTGCTGGCCGGCAACCCGGCAAAAATCATACGGGAAGTAAGCGACGATATGCTGGCCTGGAAAACCGAAGGGACCCGCCTTTATCAGCAATTGCCGGCCGAATGCTTCGACACTTTGCGTCCTTGCGAACCTTTGCGGGTGATGCCGCACAACCGGCCGGAACAAAAACGAGATTACCTGATTTGGAAAAAGAGCGGGGGGACTTGAACCTTGGACAAGATTTTTTTGCGGCCAAACTTGTTTCTTCAATTTCATAAAGACTATCTTTGCCGCCGCTTTTGAAGAAAAGCGTGAAACGCCGGATTAGCTCAGCGGTAGAGCAGCTGATTCGTAATCAGCAGGTCGAGGGTTCAAATCCCTTGTCCGGCTCCATTACCCTAAGTGTACGGGATGTAGCGCAGCCCGGTAGCGCGCTTCGTTCGGGACGAAGAGGTCGCTGGTTCGAATCCAGTCATCCCGACCCACTTTCCTTAAACGCTGTAAGCCAAAAGCTTACAGCGTTTGTTGTTTTCAGGCTATGCTTACCTTGATCGATACCCACGCCCACCTTTATTCGCACAAATTCGACAACGACCGCCCCGACATGGTGCGTCGCGCGATCGCTTCCGGTGTGAACCGCATGTATTTGCCCAATATCGACGCCGCTTCAATCGATGCGATGCTGGCGCTCGAAGCGCAATTCCCCGATCATTGTTTTGCCATGATGGGATTGCACCCCAGCTCGGTGCAGCCCGATACCGTGGAGCAGGAACTGGCGCTGGTAGAACATTGGCTGGGGCAACGGCGCTGGGCCGGAGTAGGAGAGACGGGCATTGATCTCTACTGGGATAAAAGCACATTGGAGATTCAAAAAATCGCTTTTGCCCGGCAAATCGAGTGGGCCAAAGACCTGGACTTGCCCATTATCATCCATTCTCGCGAGAGCAACGAAGAGTGTTTGGAACTGGTTGCCAATGGTCAGGACGGCCGTCTGCGCGGCATTTTTCATTGTTTCAGCGGAAGTGTGGAACAAGCCCGGCGCATGATCGATCTTGGTTTTATGCTGGGCATCGGCGGTACGCTGACGTATCCCAAATCGGAATTGCCCGAAGTTTTGCGTCACATACCGCTTGAGTATATCGTGCTGGAAACCGATGCGCCGTATTTGCCGCCGGCGCCGCATCGGGGCAAACGCAACGAAAGCGCTTACGTGCGTCTGGTGGCCGAAATGTTGTCGGAAGTGAAAGTGCTGCCGCTGTCGGAAATTGCCCGTAAAACGACGGAAAACGCGCTGCGTATGTTTCCTCAGGCTGCTGCCGGGGTATAAAAAAAGACCCGGCCGGTGAGCCAGGTCCTTTGTGCGGAGAGGGAGGGATTCGAACCCCCGGTACCCGTGAAGGTACGTCTGATTTCGAATCAGGTGCATTCAACCGCTCTGCCACCTCTCCTGATTGATTCGATTTTAGATTTTTACTGCGGAGAGACAGGGATTCGAACCCTGGATACGCTTTTGGCGTATACGCACTTTCCAGGCGCGCTCCTTAAACCACTCGGACATCTCTCCCGGTTTCTCCTGAATTCTTCAAGAATATTGCTTTTTTTCAAAAGCGGGTGCAAAGGTAAAAAGCCGGATTGCAAAAAGCAAGACTGTGCCGGAAGACTTTTTCATGCTGAGATCGACGTATTTTTGTGCAGTGATAAACTTGTCCTTTTTCGATGTGCTGAAAGTCAGGCAAGGGCTGACGCTGGTTTTTCTGATCGGGGCTGTCCTTACGCTGTTTCCTGTGCCCGGAACTGCTTTTGCAGGCTGGGCTGCCAATGCGCAATGGGTAGCCCTGGCTTATTTGTTTTTAGGGCTTTTTTTCCTGATTATCAATCGTTTTCGTTTGATGTTCGTATGCTTTGGCTGTAGCGCGGCTATTAGTTTTTATTACCAGGAAACAGCGCAGAAAAAGGAACAATTGCCTGCTGCCCCGGCATCGTCGCTTCGCACAAACGAAGCGGAGCAGGACGCGGATGTATTCCGATTTTGATACGTTACTTATACCAACATGAATTTAACCCGCCGGATTGCCAGTTTTCGCTATGCCTTTGCCGGGCTGGCCGATCTTTTCCGTACCCAAACCAATGCCCGAATTCATCTGTTGGCGACAGTGTGTGTGCTCGTTGCCGGCTGGTACTTTGAGGTGTCGAGGCAGGAATGGCTCGTACTGATCCTTTTTATGACAGGCGTCGTCGCAATGGAAGCCGTCAATACAGCGATTGAATATCTGACGGATTTGGTTTCGCCGCAAATGCACCCATTGGCCGGCAAGGCAAAAGACGTTGCGGCAGGCGCGGTGTTGGTCATGGCAATCGGCGCCGTCGTGGCGGGCTTGCTTGTTTTCGGCCCGAAGGTATTGGCTTTGTGGCCTTAACTTGATTTTTAATTGTTTGACGTTCAATTGGATGGAAATTTTTTTTAACTTTTGATACCATTCTTTCCCCTCCTGTCGTTTTGAAGCGACGAAATGCGAAACCACTTTTTCCTTCTGCTCGTATGCGCCTGGATGAGCCCTGTCATCCTTTCGGCGCAACGATGTCAGCCGCCGCTTTTATCGCTTCGACCGGCTGACACCCTGTACAAAGCGCGCCTCTGGACGGCCGCCGGGGCAGGGACGGGGGCATACACCCTGGCGATGGCAGGACTCTACAATTCCTGGTACGCCGAATATCCGCAGTCTGATTTTCACTTTTTTGACGATGGCCGCGAATGGATGCAGATGGACAAGATGGGCCATTGGCTGATGTCGTACCAGGAAAGCCGCTGGATCGCCGGCGGCGCCCGCTGGACCGGTATCAATCGGCGTGCTGCCGCCTGGACGGGATTTGCCGGAGGGCAGTTGATCCAGACTTCTTTTGAAATTTTTGACGGCTATTCCGCCCAATGGGGATTTTCCTGGGGCGACGTCGCTTTTAACCTTCTGGGTTCAGGCATGTTTCTGGGCCAGGAGCTCGGTTGGGGAGAGCAGCGAATCGTGATGAAAATGAGCGCCTGGCCGGTGCGCTACAACGATACGCAGATTGACCCGTACCAACCGGCCGGCAACCAGCAATGGACGACGCTCGAACGGCGCGCCGACGAACTGTACGGTACCGGTCCCCTCAATTTATTCCTGAAAAACTACAACACGCTGGTGGTCTGGGCCTCCGTCAACCCCCGCTCATTCAGCCGCCAACCCTCGGGCTGGTGGCCCCGATGGCTCAATGTGGCTGTGGGTATGGGCGCCGACAACCTATTTGCCGGGCAGGGCTACGAATGGCGCGCGGTGAAAGATTGCGAAGGAGCCGATTGCGTTACGTATCGCATCGATCCTGTGCAATACCCCCGTACCCGCCAGTTTTTTCTTTCCCTCGATCTGGACCTCAGCCGTATCCGTACCCGGAGCCGTTTCCTGAATACACTCCTCAGTGCCGCCAATATTATCAAGATACCCGCACCTGCCCTGGAACTCAACAGCCAGGGACGATTTCGCGTATACCCGATCTATTTTTAATGTTCCTTTATTCTTTCACTAAAATCACTAACAACCATGCGCTGGTACTTTAACCTGCTATCGATGCTCCTTTTAGTGAGCCAAATCGCCGCGCAGAATCCCTGCACCATTACTGATGTGACCGCCCAGGTGGTCGATTGCGCCAACGGACAGTTTTTTGTAGAACTGAATTTTCAACACCAGAACACAAGCCTGCAAGGCTTTTCCGTCGCCAGCAACAGCGGCACGGCGGGCCAGTTCCAGTATGCCGACCTCCCCGTAACAGTAGG
>JAEUUU010000049.1 GCA_016787345.1 Saprospiraceae bacterium
CACCGTGTAGGTGCCGGCCGTCAGGCCGCTGAGGTCTTGCGTGTCGTTGTCCGGGCTTTCAGGGCCGTCGTTCGACCAGTCGTAAGTGATCGGGGCAGTACCGCCCGTCACTGTCAGGTCGATCGAGCCGTTCGAGCCGCCAAAGCACAGAACATCCACTTTCGTGGTGCTCAGCGTCGGGCCGTTGGCGCTGCTGACCGTGGCCGTCGTCGTAGCCGTGCAACCGTTGGCATCCGTCACCGTTACGGTGAAGGTACCGGCGGAAAGGCCGCTGAGGTCTTGCGTATCGTTGTCCGGGCTTTCCGGGCCGTCGTTCGACCAGTCGTAAGTATAAGGCGTCGTGCCGCCCGAAACCGTCAGGTCGACCGAACCGTTGGATTGACCGCAGGTGCTGCCCGTTGTCGTTACCGAGAGCGAAAGCGCGTTAGGCTGGCTGATGGTAGCGCTGGTCGTAGCCGTGCAACCGTTGGCGTCGGTTACCGTCACCGTATAGGTACCTGCCGACAGGCCGCTGAGGTCTTGCGTATCGTTGTCCGGGTTTTCAGCGCCGTCGTTCGACCAGTCGTAGGTGATCGGTGCGGTACCGCCCGTCACAGTCAGGTCAATCGCACCGTTGGAACCGCCGGCGCAGGACACGTTGGTTACGGAGACGCTGAGCGTCGGACCGTTGGCACTGCTTACTGTGGCCGTCGTTGTGGCCGTACAGTTGTTGGCATCTGTTACCGTTACCGTATAAGTACCGGCAGAGAGGCCGCTCAAGTCTTGCGGGTCGTTGTCCGGGCTTTCCGGGCCGTCGTTCGACCAGTCATAAGTATATGGCGTGGTGCCGCCCGAAACCGTCAGGTCGACCGAACCGTTGGATTGGCCGCAGGTGCTACCCGTCGTTGTTACCGAGAGCGAAAGTGCCGAGGGGGCCGTAACCGTGGCCGTTGTCGTACCCGTACATCCGTTGGCATCCGTTACCGTCACCGTGTAGGTGCCGGCCGTCAGGCCCGAAAGGTCTTGCGGGTCGTTGTCGGGGCTTTCCGGGCCGTCGTTCGACCAGTCGTAGGTGTACGGCGTAGTGCCGCCCGAAACCGTCAGGTCGATCGCGCCGTTGGAACCGCCGGCACAAGACACGTTGGTCACTGTGCGCGTCAGCGACAGGGCTGGCGGAGCCGTAACCGTGGCCGTAGACGTGGCAGTACATCCGTTGGCATCCGTTACCGTCACCGTGTAGGTGCCGGCCGAGAGGCCCGAAAGGTCCTGCGTATCGTTGTCCGGGCTTTCCGGGCCGTCGTTCGACCAGTCGTAGGTGTACGGCGTGGTGCCGCCCGAAACCGTCAGGTCGATCGCGCCGTTGGAACCGCCGGCACAGGATACGTTGGTCACTGTACGCGTCAGCGACAAGGCCGCCGGGACAGTAACCGTTGCGCTGGTTGTGGCGGTACAGCCACTGGCATCCGTTACCGTCACCGTGTAGGTACCTGCGGAAAGCCCGCTGAGATCCTGGGTGTCGTTGTCCGGACTTTCGGGACCGTCGTTCGACCAGTCATAGGTGTAGGGGGAAGTACCACCCGAAACTGTCAGGTCGATCGCACCGTTGGAACCGCCGGCACAGGACACGTTGGTCACTGTGCGCGTCAGCGAAAGCGCCGAGGGCTGATTGACGGTTGCCGTGCCGGTCGTGGTACACCCATTATTATTGGTAATGGTGACCGTGTAGGTGCCGGCAGTCAGGCCCGTGATATAAAAAGGTTCGGTCGAACTGCTGCCGGAGCCGGAGCCGCCGCCGCTTTTCGACCAGGTATATGAATATGGACTGGCAAAGCCTGCCGTTATGTCGATTCCGATCTGACCATCGGATCCGCCATTACAGGTGACGTTGTCTTTGGTGTAAACCGAAGCAGCGAATGCCGTTGGGTTGCTGATCGTCACCGTGGCGGTAGCCGTACAGTTGTTACCGTTGGTCACTGTCAGGTTGTAGGTACCCGCGCTCAGGCCAGTGATATTGAATGGTTCGGAAGGAATGTTGCTGGCCGAACCGGAGCCGCCGCCCACCTTGGTCCAGTTGTAACTATAGTTCGGCGTCGTGCCGCCGGTTACGTCTACCTGGATTTTACCGTTGGTGCCGCCTGCACAGGTCGGTTGCGTTACGGTGGTGGTAAATGTGAGGGCAGGTTTGACCGTTACCGTCACAATATTGGACTCGGCGTTATAATCCGTACAACCCGCCCGACGTGCACAACGGCGGAAACAGGTTGTCTGGGTCAGCGCGCCGGGGTCATAGGTCAGGCCCGTGGCGCCGGAGATCGTTGTCCACTGGGCGCCGTCAAAACTGGCAGGCGGGCAATTGGTCGTTGATTGAATCCAAATGATTTCGAGCGCGCCCGATCCGCCGGAAGGCGAGGTGACATTGGTAAATGACACCGGATCGAAGGGGCTGCAACCAGTCTGGCTGGCGGCGATCGTACCGCCGTCGGTAGCATTGTCACAAGTCGAATACGAAAAGCAAACGGAAGAAGGAACCAGCGAGTTCGGGCTTCCGCAATCACCCGTACCGTAAGTCGAGTTCGACCAGTGGATGAGGCGAATCTGATCGCACCCGTTGGGCAGGGTTACCGACCCGAGGCCGCCGCTCCAATATCCCTGCGTTACGTTGTCGGGCACGTCGCCCGACCAGTTGGACGACCCGACCACCGAGCCGTTTTTGAAAAACACAACTTTGTATTTTTCATTGGGCTGGGATACCGAATTACGTCCGGCGTATCCGTCCCAGCCAATGGCTTCGTCGATATTGATCGTAACGGTACTGCCGAAAGCGGCAGGGTACGGACCCGGTATGGTAAAGGTATTGGCGCCGCCACAGTAAAAACGAACGGCCGAAGGGTTGCCGTCGATCTCACTGATGCTTTGCGACCACAGGAATTTGTTCGAACCCGAACAGTTGGGTGTGGGCGCGCAAAACGGCGGAGCACTCGAAGAGTTGGGATTGCAGGAGGTGTAATTGACACACCACATATCCGTTTTGATCCAGTCGCCGTTGCCTTCGCCATAAACGTAGATCTGACCGGCGCCCGACGGAATCGTACTGTTGATCGTATAATACCCCATGTTCGGAAGGGTCGATTCCATCGCGACGTCCGTTTTGGATATAAACGTCCCGCTGCTGGTATAATATTCAATACCCAGATAATGGGCATAGTTCCAGGGGTTGTGCGAGCCGGCGTATACACTAACACTGATGGTAGTGCCGGCTTGTAAGTTACCGCTGGCAATCTGTTGGTAAAATTTACCCCAACCACTGGTAATTTGCAATTGGCCCGATTTCGCGCCGCACTGAGCGGCATAAGTGTCGGAATAAAAGTTGCCGCCCCACCAACCCCAATCGGTTGTTCCATTCTCAAAACTCGGGTTTTTTACCAGGTTATCCGGACAGTCGCAGTTGGTCACGAAATCCTCCTGGCCATTTTTAGGCTCTCCGTTGTTGTCGGCATGAGCAAAAACAGGCAAGCTAACCAAAAAGGTTGCCGTGACCAGAAGTGACTGCTGAATGAATTGGTGTACAAAATTTTTCATAATTCAAATGTTGAATGGAACAACTGATTGTCAGTGTTTTGGACAAAACGATCATAGGCGTTGCATTGACCGCAACCATTCGGGCAAACACAGGAATGCAGGAATGGCCCTGTGCGATCAGCACAAAGCAAAAAGCGATGAATGGCGCGGAGAGACGCCACAACGGGTGGTGTAGGAAGAAAAAAGATTAGGGCGTGCTGAGATTGGGCCAGATTATTCCCGGCGAGAACCGGGGGGAAAGTGGACGTTGGAGAAACGTGTTGGAGATCCAACTATCCCATTAAAAAGCCCGAAATAGAAAATCGACCGAAATTTACTTAAGGGTAATGGAAACCCGATCGATTAAAGCGTTGTTGATGATTAGTCGGGCAAAGGTAGCGTTGATACGCCTTGCTGGTCAATCTGTCACCGAAATTTAACTTGTTAAACTACTATTTTTGTGACATTAAAATATAAAATCCTGAAATTCAAATGATTACCCTGTTCATTTTGTTAAGTATAAGGCATCTTGTCAAGAACAATACTACCACAAAAAAGGTACTTGACGCTTTTAAAGCCGTTGTAATAAAACGAGCAGTGTGAGTACGCTGGTCGCTTTGGCGATTGTTTCTGCCAATACGACATTCCAATCTACCTGTTTTTTTACACCCGGCTGACGCGGCTCTTCCACTGGTTTTCGCGCAATATTAATTGTCGAACCTTTTGAAACCGGCGGGTAGATTTTGAACAACCCGAAGTTCTTCGTTTTGCGAATTCTTCCATTTGCATCTTCCACAGTCAAAGCTTTTCGTTGAGCGCGCTGGCTGAAGCCGGCAGCGTATTCACGCACGTACCAGCCGGCTCTTTTTCCGGGGCGGTAAGCCACGTTGATATTGCCGTTGCTCCCGATAATCTTGTCGGGATAAAGGTCGAAAGCCCGGCTGGCCCCGCGAATACTGACCAGATCCTTCACCTTGGGGATCTCAATAATGTCGCCGGCTTTCAATACAAAATTGTGCCGGTCGGAAGGGTCGCGCAACACGGCATCGAGGCGCAGAACGATATAGCCGGTTTGCGCCTCCGGGCGGTACAGAGTCGCCCCCGGCGGGAATGCTTCGCCTGTTAGCCCTCCCGCTCTTTTCAAAATACTCGATAACTGTTCGTTTTTATCAATCAGAGCGTATTCGCCCGGATACCGAACTTCGCCGCGTACTGTGACCATCTTTTGCAATTCAAATTCGGGCAAATTCCGCACGACGACGATGTCGAAGGGCTGCAACTGAAAACTATTATTATTCAGCACATTAAACACGCTGTCGATGGCAAACGTACCCACCACTACCGTAGCGGGTTCATTCTGCCGGATCACGACCCTGAACACGTCGACACGGTCGGATGCCGCTTCGAAGCGCAGGCCGCCGGCCAGGGCGATCAGGTCCTGCAGTTTCAGCGACTCATTCCATTGATACTCTCCGGGGTTCCGCACAGCGCCTTTTACCTGCACGGAAAACACATCGCTGAACAACTCGCGCGATTGCACCAGCAGTCGATCAAAAGGCTCAAGCACGAGGTTGTCGGGCGCCATGGGGTTGGCCCGTATAGCCGTCAGGCTGATGCGGACGTAGCTCTTTTCCTCGGGGTTGTCGCGCCGCGTTCTGATCAGGTAGGCAAAATCGGCGGCATCGGGGCGCAAGCCGCCGGAGAGTTCGATCAGGTCGCTGATGCGCAGGGTGCGCCCCGCGTCGTAAGGCAAACTGCGGGCTTCGCGCAATGCGCCTTCGCTCTGAATCGTAGCCGGATCGGCATAGCGGCTTTGGGCAAAAACGATCAGCCGGTCTTTGGGCGAGAGCGCAATGTTGGACGCGCCGGCCGGATTGGCAAGCGCCTGCTCCGGGTTCACAGACAGGTACTCCTGCGTACCGTCGGGGCGGTTGCGTTGGAGGTAGGCGAAATCGGTTCGGGCTGCACGGCCAAGGCGGGCGCGCTGCAGCAGATCGGCCAGGGTCATATCTTTTTCAAAAGCAAAACTGCCGGGAAAATCCACTGCGCCCTCTGCACTCACCACATTTTCTGCCGGCGCGCTGATGGCGCGGATACTGACTTCGTCGCCGTCGAGCAGTTCGAAGTCGGCATTGCGGGCCAGCAAGTCGGTAAGGTTTACATCGAGGTAAGTTTTTTCCTGATTAACCGTCCGGGCAATCTGCACGCTGGTAGTGTAAGCATCATCACGCAGGCCGCCCGCCCACTCGATCAATTGACGGAGTTGTTCGCCTTTGGCCAGTTCGTACCGGGCGGGGCGGCGGACGGCCCCGTTGAGGCCCACTACCCTATCTGCCACCGGTACAAATATGTTGTCGCCGCTTTGCAGGTAGTTGTTTTGTCCGGCGGGCGCCAACAAATACTGGTACACATCGAGCCGGCGGGGCGCTTGCCCGGAGCGGTACAGCATGATGTTGCGCACGCTGCCGATATCGGTTGGCCCGCCCGCCGCCACCAGGGCATTAAAAGCCGGATTGAGGGCCGAGAGCCGAAACGAACCGTAGTCGAATACCTCCCCGGTGATCGTGACGTCGATGGACCGCGCCGCTGTAAGGCTCACGGCAAAATTGGCGCGATCGACCGGATAGCGGCGGGCAAATACCGCCTGCAACTGTTTTTTTGCCTGGTCGTAGCTCAGTCCGGTTAGATATACTCTGCTCAGAGACTTTGGAATCACGTAACCGTCGGCGTTCACCTCCATTTCTTCGCTGTATGCAGCCACCTGGCCCCAGACCGATACCACCAGTTTGTCGCCGGGACCAAGTATATAATCGCCGGGGACTGTCAGTTCGCTGGTTTGCCGGTACACGCTGAGTTGCCGGTCGCGGAAGATCTGCTGGCCATAGATCCGGGTATCGGGCGGCATGGCGCGCGCAGGGGCGGCCTCCTGCTTTTCCGTCGCAGTGTTTTTCGGGGAGTAAGGCGCGGGGGGCGATTCCTTTTGCTGACCGGAAGGCGCCTGTTCCTGGTTCCGTTTTTTATCCAGTTCATCAAAAACCTCCTGCAAAGCCTGCTGGGCCGCCGGAATTTGCGAAACGTCGAGTTGCTCCGGATCGAAACCTCTTGCCCGCATCCGGGCCTCCACCTCCAGAGGGTCGTAGCCGCGGCGGGAAACCTCCGCCCGTACTTGTTCAGGCGTAAAGGAAGCCGGCGTTTGCGCCTCCAAAGGCCCTGCTGCGCAAAGGCAGAAGCAGAATAACAGAAAAACGTACAGTTGTTTCATAACATACCCCACCGCGCGGGAAACGGGTTTGATTAAAGAGAAATCCATGCCTAATGCGCGCCATACTGCGCGTCGTAATACGCCTGGTAGGCGCCGGAGCGCACGTGCAGCAGCCATTCTTCGTTGTCGAGGTACCAGCGGGCGGTTTCACGAAAACCTTCTTCTGCCCGGATGCTGGGCAACCAACCCAGTTCTTCGCGAATTTTGGACGCATCGATAGCATAGCGGCGATCGTGACCGGGGCGGTCTTTGACGAAGGTAATCAATTGGCGTGAGGCGCCGGGCGGGCGCCCCAGCAACTCGTCCATGATGTCGCAAAGTTTTTCCACGAGCGCAATATTGGTCCACTCGTTGTTGCCGCCGATGTTGTAGGTCTCTCCGTCGCGCCCCCGGTGAAATACCGCGTCGATAGCCGAGGCATGATCTTTCACCCAAAGCCAATCGCGGGTGTACAGGCCGTCGCCATACACCGGCAGCGGTTTTTCGTGGCGAATATTGCTGATGACCAGCGGGATCAGTTTTTCGGGAAAATGGTTGGGGCCGTAGTTGTTGCTACAGTTGGACAACACCACCGGCAGCCCATACGTATGAAAATAAGCCCGCACAAAATGATCACTCGACGCTTTCGAGGCCGAATAGGGCGAACGCGGATCGTAGCGGGTTTCTTCGGTGAAAAAGCCCTCATCCCCCAGAGAACCGTACACCTCGTCGGTACTGACGTGGTAAAAACGTTTTCCTTCGAATTGTCCGGTCCAGGCTGTTTTGGCTGCATGCAAAAGCGTCACCGTACCCAGCACATTGGTCCGGACAAAAGCCAGCGGATCGGTAATGGAGCGGTCTACGTGGCTCTCGGCTGCCAGATGAATGACCCCTTCGAAGCGATATTTTTCAAACAACCGGGCCAGCAGCGCGGCATCGAGAATATCTCCTTTTTCGAAGGTGTAATTGGGCGCCGTTTCCACGTCGCGCAGGTTTTCCAGGTTGCCCGCATAGGTCAGGGCATCCAGATTGACGATACGGTAATCGGGGTATTTACCAACGAAATGCCGCACCAGATGCGAGCCGATAAAACCGGCGCCGCCGGTGATCAGGATGTTTTTCATGTAAACAAGGAAGGATTAAACCTTTACGGCCTTTTTAAAATATTCGTAAGTCAGTTTCAAGCCCTGGGCGCGGTCGTAGCGAGGTTCCCAGTTGAGCAGGGTACGCGCTTTGGTAATATCGGGCCGGCGTTGCTTCGGATCATCGATGGGCAGCGGGCGGTAATCGATGTAAGCCTTGGGGTTACCTACCAGTTCGAGTATTTCGTGTGCGAATTGCAGCACGGTAATCTCCGAGGGGTTGCCGATGTTGACCGGCTGGTGATAATCGCTCAGCAGCAGGCGGTAGATGCCTTCCACCAGATCGTCGACGTAACAAAAAGAACGCGTCTGGGAGCCGTCGCCGAACACCGTCAAGCCTTCGCCCCGGATGGCCTGGCTGAAAAAAGCGGGCAACACGCGCCCGTCGTTGACGCGCATGCGCGGGCCGTAGGTGTTGAAAATGCGTACGATGCGGGTTTCCACCCCGTGATAGGTATGGTAAGCCATGGTAATAGCTTCGAGGAAGCGTTTTGCTTCGTCGTACACACCGCGCGGCCCGACGGGGTTGACATTGCCCCAGTATTCTTCGGTTTGCGGGTGCACCAGCGGGTCGCCGTACACTTCCGAGGTCGAAGCCACCAGGATGCGCGCGCCTTTTTCCTTGGCCAGGCCCAGGCAGTTGTGTGTGCCGAGGGCGCCGACCTTGAGCGTCTGGATGGGCATCTGGAGGTAATCGATCGGGCTTGCGGGCGAGGCAAAATGTAGAATATAGTCGAGTTTGCCGGGCACGTGGATAAACTTGGAGACGTCGTGGTGGTAATACTCGAAATCTTTCTCTTTAAACAGGTGCTCGATATTGGCCAGGTCGCCAGTGAGCAAATTGTCCATGGCGATCACCTGGTATCCTTCGGCAAGAAAGCGGTCGCTGAGGTGAGAGCCGATAAAACCGGCGGCGCCGGTGATGAGGATGCGTTTTTTCTGCATGAGTTGTAGCAAATTAAAGAAAATGCCTTGATCCGGGGCAAAGATAGGCAGGTAAACGGGCAGAGCTTTACAATTTCTATACCGTTGAACTACTGGTCGAGCGTTTCGGCCCTTAATCAAAAATTAATCCGAAGAAAATCTTGGAAATATGAGGATGACCTATATATTTGCTGCCCTATACCTGACGGTGCGCTGCATTTGCGCATGTTTACCCCGATTTTACGAACGCCGATTTTTTTCGAAAACCAAAGACTGTCCCAATTTTTGAACCCAACGATCAGACAAAAAAACCAGATAATCCATCCCTTCCCGCGATTTACAGCTCCGCTGATTTTCCAGACGATTTCCGGCATTTACTGACTCATTAGTTGTCTAATCAACACATTAGGCGTTTTGTCTGCTTCATAGGCAAAAGCGAAGTGTATTGATTTTTTTCGGCGTACCTGTTGTTTAAGGTCGCTCCATTTGGCTATCCGCACCGGGGTAGCCCTGCTGGTTTATTATGATCAATCATGCCCTCGAATTTCTGCGGACCGAGCTCGACACTTATATCAAGAGTCAGCCCGGCCACAACGACCCCAGGTATGTCAGTCTGGGCAACGTCGCATTGATCGATACTGAAAACAACGACGCACTGCGCAATACGCTGCTTATAACGCTGGTCAACGTCGAGGAGGAAAGCACCTTGA
This sequence comes from Saprospiraceae bacterium, assembly GCA_016787345.1. Lineage (GTDB taxonomy): Bacteria > Bacteroidota > Bacteroidia > Chitinophagales > Saprospiraceae > M3007. The sequence goes on from JAEUUU010000049.1 coordinate 9,555, forward strand.
AAAACATCAAGGTCATGCACAAGCAGGCCAATGGAACGGTCCGCTTCGAGAACCCGCCGGTACACCTGAACCTGTACATTCTGGTTACCGCCAACTTTCCCGACAACTATGACAACGCCCTGATCCGGCTTTCCCAGGCGATTCGTTTTTTCCAGGGTAAAAGAGTCTTCAACCTTCAAAATGCCGTCAGTAACAGCCTGAAAATCAAAGCATCCGATCCGGACGAACCGGAGCGGCTCGACATTCAGGCCCTGGAAATCCTGCTCGATTTGTACACCATGACCTTCGAACAGATCAACCATTTGTGGGGCTCCTTGGGCGGCAAACAGATTCCGTTTGCCATGTACAAGGCGCGTCTGGTCAAAATTCGCGAGCCGCACTTTACCTCCGACGCGCCCCCCATCGAGATCATCCAGACGGAAGCCAAACCCCTCGACAAGACCCCCTAACCCTTATGAGCACCCTCGTTTTCAAACGTCTGTTCGAAGTGCGTTTTCTGCACGAATTCTATCTCGCCGAACACGGGCAGGGGGTGCAGCTTTTTTATGAAAAATCGCCCGCCGAACGGCGCACATATCTGGAAAAAATGATTCTGGAAGGTCGATATGATATTCTCCGCGACCTCGATATCGAACCCACTCCGGAGACAGCGGCCCGCCTGCGCGGCCGACAAATGAAGATCGGGCGCAATGCCACCGGCTTTTTTGTCGGCATCGAAGTCGTCCCCGAAACCATCGGCGCTTCGACCACCTACCGACCGCGAAAAATGCCCGAAACGGGCTTTCGGATGTCTTTCTTCATCCGCGTAAAAAATACCCGCTTCCGCGCATTCACCGCGCTGCGGCTCCGACAGGCGAAAAACCTGCCGGCTTTTTACTTCTGGACCAATGCCGGCAAAACAAGCGCCAGCGCCGGCTTCCCTTCCCTTTCAGAACCCGCCCCGGCATTTACCACCGGTCAAACTTATGAGCCGGGCGAAATCGCGCTGATCGGCAGCGACCTTTATGAAGCCGTCGCCGCAACGCAAAATTCCAGCGCCGCCAATTGGGCTGCTGTCGCCGGTCAGGGCTATACCACTGAAAATGACCGAATCGCCCTGCCCAAACAATTTCCCTGGACCTGGACCGACACGCCAGGCCCGGCTGTTTTTACACTCAACGACCCGGCAGGCGGGGAGGTAAAAAAGATCGAAGCCGTTGTAACTGAAAATTCCCGCCGTATTCCGCTCAATTTCGCCCGGCGGGTACAGCCCGACGGCGCCCCCGGCGCACCAATCTCCGACGGTTATTACCGGCTTCTGGTGCAGGGTGGCAGCACCAATCTCGACCTGCAGGTGTACCTGAACAACGAACTGTCGGGCGGCGCGCCGTCGGGCCCTGCGCCCGGACAGTTGTTCAGCACCTCCAACTTACTCGGCATGGTCGAGATCGTACACAACGATGCCTCCCAGGCGCTTCCCTTGTTCGATGCCGACGGCCGGCTGTTGCAGGTGCCGCTGAGCGGAGGCGGCAGTTCGCATCCGGTTTTCGAAGTCCGTTTTCTGAGCCGCAGCGCCTGGTGGCGTTACCGCTCCGACCGCGGTTTGCCCCTGCTGGCGGAAAATGAAGCCGCCCTGCTGCTCGACCCCAGCGGCAACGATCTGGTGACCAAACAAACCCGGCGCTTTTTCAATGCCCCGCAGGGCTTATATACGACCCCGGGCGCCCCTGCTGTTTGGCTGCCCAACCCGCCGCCCGAGGCCCTGCGCCCCGCGCCGGACGGAAAACTCTTTGCCGAAACCTTAATTTCCAAAATACCCAATTTGATCACAACATCCTGATTTTCATCTTTTTTCATTAAAAAACTACAATATGAACTACCGGACCCCGGGCGTGTACATCGAGGAAATACCCAAATTTCCCCCTTCCATTGCCGCCGTGGAAACAGCCATTCCGGCTTTCATCGGGTACACCCAGAAAGCCGAAAAACGCGGGGAAAGCCTGCGCAGCAAACCAACCCGTATTTCTTCCTTGCTGGAATACGAAGAGTATTTCGGAAAAACCCAACAAGAACAAAGCCTGGTGGTTCGGATGCAGCGCACGCCAAGCGGCCGGCTTCAGTTCAACGCCGATTTTGACTGGAGCGACGGCAAAGGCCCGTCCAAACACCTCATGTATTATGCCTTGCAGCAGTATTTCGCCAATGGCGGCGGGCCCTGCTACATCATCTCGGTCGGGGATTTTCTCGATTTCGGCACCCCGATTTCCGACGCAAGCCCCTTCGAAGCCGCGCTGGAAGAGTTGGAAAAATACGACGAACCCACGCTCATCGTCTTTCCGGAAGGACAAAGCATGGATACCGGCACCTACTTCGGCCTGATCGCCAAAGCCATCGACCAATGTGTGTTGCTGAAAGACCGCTTCGTCATCATGGACGTACACAATAGCGGCCGTGAGGCCCGCACCGCCGGCGACATCAAGGAAATCGCCGATGAGTTCCGCAACCTGCTCCAGGGCGAGGAAACTACCCTGCGCTATGGCGCCGCCTATTTCCCCAACATCCGCTCTACGTTCAATTACGACTATGATTCCTCGCTGGGCAACGTGAAAATTTTCAATGAAAGCGGCGGAGAAGTACCCGTGGCCAGCCTCAACAACGTACAAAAGGCCAACGTCATCCTGGCGCTCAACTCCTTCGACATTCACCTGCCGCCCAGCGGAGCCGTGGCCGGCGTGTACGCAAGGGTCGACAGCACCCGAGGCGTGTGGAAAGCCCCGGCTAATGAAAACCTGCGCAACGTGAGCGATATCGCCTGCCAGATCACCGACCGTATCCAGGATTTTCTCAACATCGACGATACGGCCGGCCGCTCCATCAATGCCATTCGCCCTTTCACCGGACGCGGCATCAAGATCTGGGGCGCCCGCACCCTCAACGGCAACGACAACGAATGGCGCTACGTACCCGTGCGTCGCTTCTTCAACATGGTGGAAGAATCGACCAAAAAAGCCACGTTCCAATTCGTGTTTGAACCCAACGACAAGAATACCTGGACGCGCGTGAAGTCGATGATCGAAAACTTCCTCTTTCTTCAATGGCGCTCCGGCGCGCTCATGGGCGCTACCCCCGAACAAGCCTACTACGTCAAGGTCGGGCTCAACGAAACCATGACCGAACTCGATATTTGGGAAGGCCGCATGATCGTGGAGATCGGGATGGCCGTCGTGCGCCCGGCAGAATTCATCATCCTGCAGTTCAGCCACAAAATGCTCAGCGAATCCTGACCCCTCCCCTTTTCTTTTTACTTCAAAAATTGAACAACAATGGCATATTTTCAAGTAAATCCGGACATCACGCAGGGGCGTAAAACCAGCGACGAGGTCACGATTTGCAGCCTCGGAGACAACCCCGAAACCCGCTGCGAGCTCGGCGAGGTGGACACGGTCTTCTACAAGTTTTATCTTGAAAAACTCAAGGCCGATATCGAGGCGGCACAATCCGGCCACAAAGCGGCCATCACCGACCTGCGCTCGGCAGAAAATGCCCAATGGTCGAAATGGTGCCTGCTGTCAAAAGCCAACGACACCTATCAGGAATACAAAACACTCGACCAATGCCTCTCTGCCGCTTTCGATCAGGGTAGCGACGAACTGGCCACACGTATCAAACAACTCGAACAACGCGACCAGGAAAGCGTCGCGGCATTCAACGCCGCCCATGCCGCCGTGAAGGAAATGAAGAAAAAAGCAGGCGACCTCAAAGACAGCGCCTGCAAACTCCGCTACGCCCTGACCGATCCCTGCAACTCCGAACAGATGAAAGCCCTGAATGCCGTCATCGTCAGCGGGGAAGGGAAAAAAGGCTTTGATGAAATCGTCCAATTCCTGATCGACCAGGCCGAAACCGCCTGCATCAAGGCCAATACGACCTTCGAAGTATCCGTCAAACTCGCTGGCATCCACGCCTACCTCAATGTAGCAAGCCTCAAACCGCTCGGCGACGCCTTCGTCAAATCGGTCGACAACTTCAAAGCCGACGTCGATGCCAACCTGAAAAACTCGGGCGACGAATGGAAAAAACTGTATGAGGAGTACGTCAAAATTCTCCGGAACATCAATTCCAGCCAGCTGGCGAAAAGAGCCGGCAAGTGGAAGCAATATTCCCTTTGCTCCAGCAAACATTTTACCTGCGACCCCGATGGGTACTGCCATCCGGAAATAGACAATCCGCAAGACATGGCTCCAACGCCCGATGCCCGCATCACAGCATTGTGCAATGCCGTAGAGCAATGTTTCCGCGACGACTGTCCGCCTTCCGACGACGGCAAGCAGCAAAGCCCCAAACCGGGCGGCAAACCCTTTACCGGCAAAAGCCGCGACCTCTGATTCCACTTCATTCACCCTCTATTCTCTGAAAAAAAGATATGTCAACCCTTCCGATAAAAAAAGAAAGCCTGGCGCAGGTCTATATCGACGGACTTGAGATAAAACTCAAAGCGGCCGAAAACAAACTCCGCGAAATGAACGCCTATTACCAGGGCGCGCTCAATGCCTATAACGAAGCCAAAACCTGGGAAGACCGGATCAAAAAGTACTGGGACAGCATCCAGTCGACCGAAGACCTGGCCGATATCGTCATTGCCGATCTGGACAAACTCTCCAACCAGATCGCCTGCGTATGCCATAATGCCGGCAAATACGCCGAGGCCGTTCAGGTGCTGATTTGCTGCGTAAAAGACGTGGGCGTCGTACTCGAAGGCATCACCATCGAGATGCGCGACCTCATGGCCCGCATCGATTGTGCAAAATCAAAAGAGCCCGCGCTGGATTCGTCCAAATCCATCCTGAAATGCCTCGAAGACTACCGAACCAAACTCGATGCCGCCCTCAAGCAAACCCTCGAGACCCTCAAACTCGCGCTGGCATTGCTCAAAACCGCCCAACTCGTGCTGAACGAAAAACGCGGGCTGGAAGACTTCGCCATCTACCTCTGGAACAAAGGCGTCGGTAAACCGAGAAACGAAAACTATCCGGACCCCAGTCTGGTCGATTCGGATTGTTATTTCGAGCCCGCACCGGATGAACCAACCGCCGGAAACTGCCCGCCCATCCAGTACAAAAAACCCTGCAGCCAACCCGCCAACTGCGAAGGCGTTTACCTGGAAATCGAATCCCGGGTATACTACACGACTACCTCCGGCGAGTTCGATTCAGCCCGTACCTCCCGCCAGGACGTGGAAGTGATTCTCCATCAGGCACAGCAAGTGCGCGATGGCGCCCAGGCCAACCGCGACTCCGCTTTTAAAGCGCTCACCGACGCCAAAAAAGCAAAAGAGTGCAATTAATTCACTGAAAACCAATTTTTTAAAAACATTAAATACCCAATATCATGGCTAAAGGAGATTATCCCGTACCCAAGTTTCACTTTCAGGTCGAATGGGGTCCCAACCTCCGCATGGGCTTCACCGAAGTCAGCGGCCTCGACTTTGAAACCGAAGTGATCGAATACCGCGAAGGCACCAACCGGACGTACAACAAAACCAAACAGCCGGGCCTGACCAAATACGCCGATATCACGCTCAAACGCGGCACTTTCGAAGGCGATTTCGACTTCTTCAAACAATGGAAGGAAACCTACTACTTCCAGGAAGGCAACCGCACCGGCTCCCGTTTCCGCCGCGACATCACGATCAAACTGCTCAACGAAAACCACGAGCCCATCATTACCTGGCAGGTGCTCAACGCTTGGCCTTCCAAAGTGGCTTCCACCGACCTCAAGGCCGATGCCAACGAAGTTGCTATTGAAACCCTGACCATCGTACACGAAGGGCTGAAAATCCTCGAAGCCGCCTGATCATGGTGACGCCACTGCCCTATCAGAATGTCGGCTTTCACTTTTCGGTGCATATCGATGCGCGCAGCAATCCGAGAGTGCAACGCTTCTACACCGATCCGGTACCGGAGTTTGACATCAAATTCCAGTCGGTTGCCGGTTTGGATGTCGAAATCGAGACCGAAAACGTGAAAGAAGGCGGAGAAAACCGCTTTGAACACAAACTGCCGGTGCGCCGGCGGTTCAGCGACCTGACGCTCAAACGCGGTTTGCTGGCGCCCGAAGACCGCTCCTTTTTCACCGCATGGTGCAAAGCAGCGGCCGAAAACCTGCTCGTCGTACCGCTCAACATGGATATTCTCCTGCTCAACGACGACCACCAGCCCATCATGAAATGGAAAATCATCCATGCCTGGCCCAAAAAGTGGCGATTTGGAGAACTCAATGCCGAACGCGCCGAAATTCTGATTGAAACGCTCGACCTCAACTACAACCGGCTGGAGTTCGCTTCGCCAACCTGAACCTACACCCGCTATGCCCATCGAAATTCGCGAATTGATCGTCAAAGCCACTGTCGACAACAATGGCGCACAATCCGGCCAGGCCAATGCTCAGAACAGCGGAGGAGGCGACGCACAGGCTTCCCAGGAACAACTGGTCAATCTGTGTGTGGAGAAAGTACTTGAAATTTTGAAAGAAAAAGCTGAACGCTGATGCCGCTCGACAAACTCATCATACGCAGTTACACGGATCGCACCTTGCAGGTAGTCGATACGGCACATCAATTCGAGTTGCCGATCAATCCGGAATCGTACACCCAAAACTTCAAGGTGGAGTACGATACCCGGCGCGGCCACGGCGCCAGCGGCACACAACCGCGTTTCAAGTCGACAGCCCCGGAAGAACTTCGACTGGAATTTGTATTCGACGGAACCGACACGGTACAAGGCTACAAGCACGAAGGCATTGCGGTAAAAGATCAGATCGACGCCTTCCTGACAACCGTGTACGACTTTGTCGGCACAGTACACCGGCCCAGGTTTCTGGCGGTCAACTGGGGGCAGTTGGTTTTTCCCTGCATCCTGACCAACCTCGATATCAACTACACGCTTTTTGACGAATCAGGCGAACCGATCCGGGCCAAACTGAACGCCACATTTTTGAACTACCAGGCCCACGAAGCCCGGGCCCGGCGCGACAGGCGCAGCTCGCCCGACCTTACACACCGCCGCCTGATACAACCCGGAGAAAGACTCGACCTGATGACGTACAAGATTTACGACAGCCCGAAATACGTCCTTCAGGTCGCCGATGCCAACGAACTGACCAGCATTCGCAACATCCGCCCACTGATAGGTCGTGAAATTCAATTTCCACCACTCGACAAAACCGAATCTGCCACCCAATGAGTACCGAACGCACCATCCCGAACGAGTCACGATTCGACGTGGTCAACTTTGATGTGCTCTCCGACGGCAGCCCCGTTGGCGAAAACCTCGAAGTATTGTCTATCACCGTACAAAAAGAGCTCAACCGCGTACCCGTTGCCAAACTTGTAATACGCGACGGCGATGCCGCCACCGGCAGTTTTGAAGTCAGCAATGCGGATTATTTTTTGCCTGGAAAAAAACTGACCATCCGCGCCGGCCTCGACGGAGAACGCAGCAAAATCTTCGAAGGCGTGGTGGTCAAACACGCGATCCGGGTACGCGAACAAGGCAATACCGATCTGCACGTCGAATGCCGCGACGCCTGCGTACGCATGACCCTCGGGCGCCACAGCAAATATTTTGAAAATGCGAAGGACAGTCAGGTCATGGACGAACTGGTTGGGGCCTATACGGGTCTGATCGCCGATATACAAGCCACGTCCGTCACCCACAAAGAACTTGTACAACACCATGCCACCGACTGGGATTTTTTGCTCTCCCGCGCAGAAGCCAACGGTCAACTGGTCATTGTCGACGACGGCCGGGTAATGGTAAAAAAGCCTGATTCGAGTGCCGCCGCCGAGCTAGAGGTAACTTTTGGCAGCGGCGAGCTGCTCGAATTCGAGGCCGAAATGGATGCCCGAACTCAATGGCAAAATGTATCCGCCCGCTCCTGGGATTACGCCACGCAACAGCTTTTTTCCGCCGAAACCAGTTCGGCCACGTTTGCCGAAGCAGGCAACCTGCCGGGCAGCAAATTGGCCGAAGCCGTCGCACCCGGACGAACCGAACTCGGGCACAGTGGCCACCTGCCCGAACAGGAACTCAACGAATGGGTCGGAGGGCAAATGCTGCGCAGCAGATTGGCCAAAATTCGGGGACGCGCCAAATTCACGGGTTACCCGGCGATAAAGCCCGGAATGACGGTGCAATTGAATGGCGTAGGCAACCGCTTCAACGGGAAAGTTTACGTCAGCGCCGTACGGCACGACATTCACATGGGTTCATGGGATACGCACGTGCAATTCGGGCTGCCCAACGATTTGTTCGCCCGCTCGGCCGATTTCTACGATCCACCGGCCGCCGGTTTGTTACCGCCCGTACACGGACTGCAAATCGGCAAAGTCGTGCAACTGCAAAACGATCCCGACGGCGAAGACCGTATTCTGGTACGGCTGCCCGTGATCGACCCCAATGCACAGGGGATATGGATGCGTGTCGCCAGCCTCGACGCCGGTCAGCAACGCGGCGCTTTCTTCCGCCCGGAAATAGACGACGAAGTCATCGTAGGATTTATCAACGACGACCCGCGCGACGCCGTGGTGCTCGGCATGCTGCACAGCAGCGCCAAACCGGCGCCCATCACTGCGCAGGACGTGAACCACGAAAAAGGCTTCACCACGCGCAGTAAAATGCACTTGTATTTCAACGACGACACTAAAACCATCAAAATCGACACCCCCGCCGGCAACAGCATCGTCGTCGACGAAGCCAGCACTTCCATCAAAATCACCGATCAGAACAACAACACCATCACCATGAATCAGCAAGGTATCGAGATCAAAAGCCCGCTCCAGATAAAGATCGAAGCAGGTACCACACTCGATATCAAGGCCGGTACCGCCCTGACTGTCGGCGGTACAACCATCGCCCTCAGCGCACAGGCTTCTTTTGAAGCCAAAGGCGCAACCGCAAAACTCTCCGCACCCGGCATCACTGAAGTGTCCGGCTCCCTCGTCAAAATCAACTAATCCCTCATAGCACATTACCTCATTAGCACATTACCTCATTAGCACATTACCTCATTAGCACATTAGCACATTTAAAAATTAGTACATTAAAAAAATGCCACCCGCTGCTCGACTTGCCGACATGCACACCTGCCCCATTCCCGGTACGCCCCCGCACGTAGGTGGACCCGTGGCCGGGCCCGGCGCCCCGACTGTATTAATCGGCGGAATGCCAGCCGCGGTCGTGGGCGACATCTGCGTTTGTGTGGGCCCACCCGACTCCATCGTCAAAGGCTCTGCCACCGTTCTAATCGGCGGCAAACCCGCCGCACGAATGGGCGACCTGACAGCCCACGGCGGCGTTATCGTTCAAGGCCTCCCCACCGTCATGATCGGCGGATAATCCATCAGCAATCAGCACATTAGCACATTACCTCATTAGCACATTAGCACATTAAAAAAATGGGCGATCAATCATTTCTCGGCAGAGGCTGGTCTTTCCCGCCTGAATTCGACCCGGAAACGGCGGAAGCCCGCATGGTCGAAAACGTGGAGGATATTCGACAGAGTCTCGACATTTTACTGGCCACCAGTCTGGGTGAAAGGGTGATGCAACCGCTTTACGGTTGCAACATGGCTGATTTTCAGTTTGAGCCGGTCAGCAACTCCTTACTGGGCCTGCTGCGCAGCCAGATTGAAAATGCGATTTTATACCACGAGCCCCGCATTATACCCGAACGGATTGCCATAACGCCAGCCGACTCTTTCGACCTGATTGAAGGGCGCCTGACCATTGAAATCGACTATATGGTCGCCCGCACCAACTCGCGCTTTAATTACGTGTACGATTATTACCTCCGTGAAGCCAACCGACCCGCCTAATGACAATTGACAACAACCTTTGCGATCAACTGCCGGCCCACCCCTTCAAAAATGCGCCGGGAGTCAGCCAACGCCACAGGACGCTGCCGGCCTTGGCCCCCGCGAGTGTGCAGATCGACGGGGCGACCCTTGCCGATCGGCTTTTGTTTATCGCCGAATTTGCCCGGCAGATCAATTTTTTCCACCTCGATGAAGCACGCGACGTGGTGGAAATCGGAAACTGGCAACGTTTTTTTTCCGATAGCCCGCCGTTTGTACTGGCGCGTTTGATCACAACCGATACCGAAGCGCTGGAACAACAACTGGAGGCCCTGAGTCGCTCGGCCGACCAAATACCGGACCCGGAAAACGTGCGCATGTTGCGCGATTTCGTACACAGCGATTTATTCGGCGCCTTGTACGATGCGTTTGTGCTGCTCGAAAGCCAAACCAATGCCCTGACCCTGATGCTGGACGGCGCAATCCGTACGCAACTGGCTGAGCCACTCCAATTGTTTCTTCTTGAAAATAAAAAATTCTCCAAAGCTTCGGGCATTCGGCTGCCTGATTTTCAGCAGTTTACACAACAGGAAGCCTGGGGGCTCGACATTCGGGATTTGTATCAGTCGCTACCCCCCACGCTCGATACCACGCCCGGCGAAAGTTTGTATCGGGGCATTGTCGCTTCATTTCACGAGCAGGGACAGGCGGCATTGAACGTGCTGCGTCTGGTCGCATCCGAAGCGCCGGCTTTTTTGCCCGAAAGCCTTGCCCCGCTGGATGAAGCCAACCAGCAAATGCAGCCGCCGCACCTGGGACTGTTGTTCGCGTTTTTGCAGTTGTTCGAACTATTTCGCGACGATCTCAACGGGCTGAGCCGCCAACACCTCGAGTATTTTTTTGAAACGGTGCTGCATCTCAGTCCGCGAAAAGCCCGCCCCGACGCGGCGCATTTGGTGCTGGAAGTACAGAAACACCTCGACCGCTATCTGGTCGGAAAAGGCACGGCCGTCAAAGACGGGAAAGACCCTTTGGGCGCCGAGGTCGATTTTACGCTCGAGGAAGATATTGTGGTTGATAAAGCGCAGGTAGATCAGGTACTGACGTTGTACCGGAATACGCAAATTAGTCAGCAAACTGCCATAGCCGGCAGCACACAAGCAGTGCGCCTCACCGAAGGGCTATACATCGCGCCCAAGGCCAACAGCGCCGACGGTCAGGGCGAGGCATTTGCCGAAGGACAAAGCGCCAACTGGCCGACCTTGGGCAGTAAAGCCAGCAAATTCGTACCTAAAAATAAAACCTCGGCCAAAAATCATCCGCCCGCCCGTCTGGGGTTCGTGCTGGCTTCACCGGTGTTGTTTTTGCAGGAAGGGAAAAGGGAGGTGACGTTTAATCTGGAGTGTCGGGTATTACCCAAATTCACCAGTGCGAATCAAATACCCAACCTGGCCGCACTGGAATTGGTGTTTGATGAAATCAGGAATAAAATCAACCAGATTTTTTACGTCATCAACGAAGAAGCGCTTAAAAAAGCCATTCAGGACGGCTTGTCGCCTGCAAGTGCGCAACAGGTGGAAGCATGGCTCGAACGCCGGAATCCCTACACCACCTGGTCGGACATGGAGCCCTGTCCGGGTGAAATCAATGAATGTGAAGAGAAGGGCGGGCAGAAGAATACGACCGTCTGCGAAGAAAACGGAGAAACCAATGTGTGGAAGACTGCTGAATCCCTCATAGGCGAGCTTCCCCTCGCTGATCAGGTTATTTTACAAAAACATACGCGCCGCACGATGTTTCGCCTTTTGTTCAGCGGCGAAAAAGAGTGGGTACCCGTGTTGATGGAGCCTTCCGTCAACCTCCAGATGAGTATAGCAGGCAACGATCTGAACGCACCATTTACCTTAACGGCCGTGGCTACGCTCACGCCCGACCAGCCCGGCGTCACTTTTTTCAACCCGGAAAACCTGAAAGAACAACTCGGAACCGACCTGCCGGTGGCGAAATTTGAACTCGATCCCGATATCAAAGTCTGGGTTGTCAATAGTCCCGGCGACTCAACGTGTTGCCTGGAAAAAGGCGCCGAAGGCCCGGGCGTTTACGCCTCTTTGTGGCACCTGTTCGGCAATATTCAAATCGAAAGCGCACAGATCAGTGTAAAAGTCTGCGGCGTGCGCAACCTCGTGGTGCAAAACGACGAGAATCTGCAGGATGTGAACAGCCCGATTTATCCGTTTGGGACGCGGCCGGAGGTGCCGGGGTTTAGTGTGGTGGAAAAAAACCTTACCGCCGACCCCAATCAAACAGGCCCGAACTTTTTCATCGGCAGTCGCGAGGTTTTCCTAAAAAAATGGGAAACCGTCTACATTAATCTGGAATGGAAAGACTTGCCCACCAGTTTTGAAGAACATTATTATGCATACAGCAATAATCCGTTGATTCATAAAGAAGGATTCAAAATCAAAACAAGTATACTGGAGGAGGGCAACTGGATTAAAGAAACATTTGATGCAGCAGATCCCACTAACCCAATTCCTTACCCGAGAGAATTGTTCAGGGATGATAATCACCAACTAGAACTCTGTGATCCGAAAGGTCCCACCATTCAGTCCCTATTTGTAGATGCCGCCAAATTTCTGCCGGCGGTGCCCCAATATTTCCATCCAGAGATCAAAAATCCGCTGGGTCCGCTGACTACTACTTCGAGGAACGGGTTCCTGGGTATTCAGCTGTATGGACAGGATTTTTTGCATCGCGACTATCCCTTTGTGCTGGCCCGTCAAATGTTGGCTTTTGGCAAGTATCCTGACAAGATTAAAGAAGTACCTGGCGCCGTGCTCAAATTTGATCCGGACGACCCTCCGCCTGCTTTGGAAGATTTATTGCAGGTAATGGTCAACGACTTGCTGAATAATCTGGCAGGAACAACTCAGGGCAGTTTAACGGTCTCGCCAGTTTATCCTACAACACCTTCTGCTTCATCGACCACAACCTCGCTTGAGCCCTCTTTGATTAGCGGTTCTTTCCATTCCGTCACTCGTTTTAATGACGGGATTATGGATGTAATTAATCAAATTATAAACCAGGTTGATGATCTTAAAAACGTTGCAATTGATTTAACAAACACTGATATCCCGCCGATTATCACAGGGTTATTGACATTACGTGACACTATTCAGGGGTTTATTGACTTGCCTTCCGATATTCCAGTTGCAGGGTTAGTCCCTCTCCGCAACGCCATTATTGATGCAATTGATGGTCTGTCAGGACAAGTTCCTCCGATATTTCCGCCTCCTTTTGCCCCATTTGATCAGGTTTCACCAGATTCAGAAGGTACGCCTCGGTATAATAATGGTGTAGAAGATAAGGTAGATTACATAGCGGACGGACTTTCAACAATTCTCCCCAACCCTGTAGTTCCAAATGTCCCTGACCTCAATTCGATTCATGATCGCCTGAATTCGATTATTGCCTATTTGCACGATAAAAAACAGGATGCCAATGCCGCTCAGAATGGCGGCGTGCCCATCCCCTTCGAACCCTACACCCCCGTCCTCAAATACATCTCCCTCGACTACACCGCCACGGCTACACCGACCGACGTCTCTTTCATCCACCTCCACCCCTACCCCGATACCTACAAAACCGGTTTTTTCGCCAATACCCCCACTTTGATCGCTGCACCACCGGCTCCCGCGCCGACGCTCGACGAGGCCATGCAACAACCCGCCGAAGGCACACTCTACCTCGGCCTGAAAAACCTGACGCCTGGCAGCAACCTCAACCTGCTCTTCCAACTCGCCGAGGCCACCGCCGACACCGAGGCCGAAAAAGCGCGCGTCGCCTGGCAATACCTCTCCAACAACGAATGGCGCGACCTGCGCGAGGGATTCGAAGTGCTCGACGACGCCACCCATGGCCTGACGGCCAGCGGCATCGTCAAGATTGCTGTGCCGCCTGATATCACCAACGGGCCCGAAAACACCGTGCTGCCGCGCGGCCTGCACTGGCTCAAAGTCGCGGTACCACAAAACAGCCGCGCCGTATGCGAAACCCTGGGTATTCATACGCAGGCCGTTTTGGCGCGCTTTGCCCCAATTCCGGCCAACGACCCCGCGCGCAGCGGCAACCCGCTCCCGGCCGGCAGCCTCGCCAAACTCCGCGCGGCCGATGCCAACGTGAAACAGGTGCAACAGCCCTATGACTCGTTCGGGGGACGCGCCGCCGAAGACGCCGGCGGCGATAAAAACGCCTTCTACCGCCGTGCCGCCGAACGCCTGCGCCACAAAGGCCGCGCCATCGCGCCCTTCGATTACGAACGCCTGGTGCTGGAGGCTTTTCCGGAAATCTATAAAGTGAAATGTATTTCACACGCCATGGCGCTCGGCGCCGCGAAATACCAAAGCGACCTGGAATGGGCCGCCGG
>JAEUUU010000084.1 GCA_016787345.1 Saprospiraceae bacterium
CCGGCGGCACCGGTTTTGTAGGGTCTTATCTGATCCGTCTGCTTGTTGAAAAAGGTTATCCCGTGCGGGCGCTGCGCCGTGCCGAAAGCCCCATGGATCTGGTGCAAACAGTTGCCGGCCAGGTCGAATGGGCAGAGGCCGACGTGACCGATCTTGTCGCCCTGGAAGATGCTTTCGAAGGCGTTACCCACGTGTGCCATTGCGCTGCCAATGTCTCTTTTCACCCGCGCGACTACCGCCGCATGATGCAGATCAATGTCGACGGCACGGCCAACATTGTCAACCTGTGCCTCGAACGCGGCGTACAAAAACTGGTGCACGTGAGCAGTATCGCTGCCATCGGACGTTCGAAAGAACGCCAGCACCTCGACGAAAAATCGCCCTGGACGCAGAGCAAGGCAACAAGCCAGTATGCCATCAGCAAGTACCAGAGCGAGCAGGAAGTATGGCGGGGCCATGCCGAAGGCCTCGACGTGGCGATCCTCAACCCGGCCATCATTCTGGGCAGCGGGTACTGGAACGTGGGCTCCGGACGCTTCTTCCAGCAAGTACAGCAAGGACTGAAGTTCTGGCCCGTCGGCCGTTCGGGTTTTGTCGACGTGCGCGACGTGGCGCAATTCATGCTCCTGCTGCTGGAAAGCGACATCAACGGCGAGCGGTTTATTTTGAATGCGCAGAACATCAGCTACCGCGCGTTTTTCCAGCAGGTTGCTGCCGCTATCGATGCCCGGCCGCCCATGATCAAGGTGACGCCCCTGCTCGCCGAAATTGCCTGGCGGGTCGAATGGCTGAAAGAAAAAATACTGGGCGCCACGCCCGTCGTCACCCGCGACAGCGCGCGCAGCAGCGTGAGCCAGTTTTATTACGACAATGAAAAATCGCTGACTGTGCCGGGCTTTACCTACCGCCCGCTCGAAACCACCATCCGGGAGACCGGCGCCCAGTTTCTCGAATCAGTGCACGAAGGCGCTGCCTGGAAGGTGTTGCCGTTGTGACGGGAGGGGGTGTGGACAGGTTTTTTGGACAGGTTTTTTTAGACAGGATTTACAGGATTTACAGGATAATGAAGATGCGGCGCAGCCGCCCAATCCTGTAAATCCTGTCTAAAAAAAACCTCCTGTCCTCAAAAACCATTTCCGCCTGTCTGCCCAATATTCAATCCCGCCTGAACAAATAAAGCGCCACACCGGCAGCCACCGCTGCGCTGAGTCCGAATACTGCCGCCGGGCCCGCCCAAACCCAAATCAAACCGGCCGTGCTGCTCGCCAGCAGGGTCGCCACGCTCTGGAAAGCCGTATAGGTTCCGATGGCCGTCGCCGTGTCATTTTTATCCGAAATGTTGCTGATCCAGGCCTTGGCCACCCCGTCGGTTGCGGCCGAATACAAGCCATAGCACCCGAACAAGACCAGAAAAGCCCACCAGGCGCCGGCAAACGCCATGCCGGCGTAGGTGACGGCAAACAAAACGAGTCCCGTCGCGAAGACCCGCCGCATGCCCAGCCGGTCGGCCAGCGCTCCCAGCGGATAAGATGCGGCAGCAAACACCAGGTTGAAAAAAATATACGCCCCGATGACCTCGGCATCGCTGAACCCGGCCTCCTTGACTTTCAACAACAAAAACACGTCGGAACTATTGAACAGGGTAAACACCAGCAGCGCTGTCGCCAGCCGGCGGTACGCATCGGGACTGCGCTTCCAGTAGCGGAAAAAATCCAGCCAGCCGGGCCGAGAGGAGCCTTCCCGCCGGGCCTTTCGGCGCTCACGGATGAGCAGGGTAACCAGCACCGCCAGCATACCCGGAAGGATGGCCCAGGCAAACAGCGTGGCATAATCCGAAGGATGGTTCTGCAGATAAAGCAGGGCCAGCAAAGGACCCAACACTGCCCCCAGCGTATCCATCGAACGGTGAAAGCCAAACACCCGGCCTTTCGTTTCGGGCGTCGCCTCGTCGGAAAGCAGGGCGTCGCGGGCGGCTGTGCGCACGCCTTTACCGAGTTTGTCGCCCGTGCGGGCCAGAAATACCGCCGCCGGGTGCACAAACCAGGCCAGCACGGGTTTCGATACGGCGCTCAGGGCGTAACCTACCTGTACGAAGGGCCGCCGCCGGCCCGACACGTCGCTCCAGTTGCCGAAATAACCCTTGCTCAATCCAGCCAGGGCCTCGGCAATGCCTTCCAGTATGCCGATAAAAGCGATGGAAAACCCTATGCTTTTGAGGTACACGGGCATGACAGGGTACAGCATTTCGGAAGCCACGTCGTTGAACAGGCTGACGAGCGACAGCAGCCAGATGTTGCGGGTAAGAAAGGAGGCGCGGGCGGTTTTCATGCGGCCAAAGATGATTGCTTTGCCGCGTTTGTGCGCCGGTGCGGGTCAAAATTTCAGGGCGGAGTCTACCATTTTTCCACCCATTCCCGCATCCCTTTCCAGCCGCCGGGCGGCACGATACCTTCGGTTTCCAGCAATTCGAATTGCACCAGAAGCGCCTGTTTGTAAGGTTTGCCTTTTTTGTCTGTTCGGCCTTTTAAATGCCCGTAGGCCTTTTGCGCCGCTTTTTTCTTTCCCTGAAGACACAAGGCATGGCCAAGGCGGGCATAGGTATGATATTGTTCGGGGTCGGCTTCCAGGGCGCGGTTGGCGGCGTCTTCGGCCAGCTCGTACCGGCGTGCAAACAGGGCGACCCAGGCGAGGTTGTAATAGTGAACCACAACGTTTTTGCGGATCGAAGGGTCGATCGCTTTGAGTTTGTCGCAGGATTCGGCGGCGATGCGGGTCGCCTCGACAGCCGTCAGATAGTCTTCATAAAAAAGCGAGGAATCACGCACCTGAATGAGGTTGGTGTGTATCCTTTGCCATTCCGGTAACTCGTCGCTTTTCCCGGCCAGTAAGGCCGTATTCCGAAGGTTGATAGATTCTTCGTAAAAATTCAGGGCCAACGGATACTTCTTGTTCAGTTCGTATTGGACCGCCAGGTTGTTCAGAGAAAGCGCCAATCGGCTGTTGTATGCCTCGGGATTGCTATTTGCCAGGCTGCGCCAGAGACTTAATTCAGCCAAAAACGCCTCCTCGGCTTCTTTTCGCCGGCCTTCCCCGTGGTAAAAAACACCCAAACCGGCGGCGCAATTAGCGGCGTTAACACGCGCAGATTCGGAACCTTTTTGTGCCTGATTGTTATAAATGGCATACGCTTCCTGCAAAGCCTTTTCCGCGTCGTCGTTCTTTTTTTCGGCCAGATACACCTCGTGCAACTGGTACAATGCCGAGGCCACCTCGGGATCAAACGCCTCGGGGTTCTGCACCGCAAACTGCCGGTAAATCGTCAAAGCTTCGAGATACGCCTTTTCTGCGTCTGCGAAACGCTCCGCCGACTTGAGAATGACGCCCAGGTTGTACGAAACATTGGCGATTTTCACCTTTACCGTGCCGGGATGAACTTCTTCGTATTGCCGGTACAATTCCAGCGCCGAAGTGTAGGCATTTCCAGCCTGTTGCAAGCTGTCGAGCGCCAAATACACATTCCCCAAATTGAACAATGCATCGGCACAATCTGCATTGAACTGGTCGGGGTAATCCGCTGCCAGTTGCCGGAACAAAGCAATTGACTCGGTATAAGCGGTCAGGGCTTCAGCATATTTTTGGAGGTCGTTTCGGGCATTGCCGAGGTTGAAAAGCGTGACGGCAAGATCGAGTCGGCGCTGGTCCGGATCAATCACAGGCGCGGCGCGATAGGCGTCGAGGGCCTCCCGGTATGCTTTTTCCGCTTCCAGAAAGCGCTGCTGCTTATAATAAATCTCACCCATAGACGAAAGACTTTCGGCCAGGTAATACAACACGTCCCCGTTGCCCTGCGCCGCCACAACCCGGTATTCTTCCACGGCCATCTGATAGGCCGCCAGGGCTTCGGCCGCTTGTTGATTTTGCTCATAAAAAATACCCAGGTGGTAGGACAGGCTGGCGTGGTTGGCTAAAAAAGCAGGATCTTCTCCGGCCAGCGCGGCGTATAAATTCCGTGACTCCTGATAGGCGCGCTCTGCTTCCTGCAGTTTTTGAAGGGCGTGCTGCGAAAGGGCCAGGTAATACAGGGTGTACGCCAGGCGGGCCTGATAGTCTTTCGGGTAAGTCTGCAAAAGCTGGCGGTAAACGACGAGCGCCTCGCCGAAAACCGTTTCCGCATCGTTCATGCGGCGGGCGGCATAATACAGTTCGCCGAGGTTGATCAGCGCTTCGGCTTCCAGGTAACGGAATGCTTCCGGGTTGTCGAGACTCAACCCGCGATAAAGTTGCAGGGCTGCCTGGTATGATTTTTCCGAAGATTCGATGTTCCCGCTGTTTTTATAAAATGCGCCCAGATTCATCAGGATAATTCCCTTGAAATCAGGTTTTTCGATGCGCTGAAATGCCGCGGTGTACAAGGCTTCCACCTCGTCGTATTGCCCTTGCGAATTCAAAAAATAGGCAAAACGCATCATAGGATCACCGTCGGAAGTATCCACGGCGATGGCTTTTCGGTAACAATCTTTGGCATTGGGCAAGTCGCCTTTAATGGCATAAAGGCTTGCCTTGTCGATCCAGGCCCAGGTCGTCTGATAACCGTCGACGGAGTCGCGGCCATCGGCGCCTTTCAGGGGGGTACTGATCCGTTGTTCTTCCAAAAGTGCAATTGCGGCATCGATCGAACCCTGTTCGTAAAGAGTCATGGCCTCCCGGCGCAGATCGGAAACGTCGTCCAGATTGGTCGTAACAAGGTTGTCGTTGAAGTTCCGGAGGGCATCGAGCCGCGCGTAGTAAGCCATTTCGAGTCGGGCAAGGGTGTCGGCATGGGTTACCGGGTCGGCTTGAAAACGGGCGGTTTGATCCTGATAAACCTGCTTCAGGGGCTTTTCATGTCGTTCAGCGAGGTCGTTCAGCCGGCGTTCCATTTCGCCGGCGGGGCACATAATCACGTAGATCGTGTTGTCGGGATTCAGGTCGGAATGATACAGTGCCGTACCATTAACGACCTCGTAACCAGGCTTCTGCACCGATATCCGGGCAAAATCGCCGTTGCTTTTCGATTTGAATTCCAGAGTGTACCAACCGTTGGCAGCGGAAAGGACGGGGTCGGCCCCCGGGGCGGATATTTCGACGTCGGCAAGCGGGGTTTTGCCGCTGTTCATCAGCAGCACCAATCCGGGTTGAACGATTTGTGCGCTGAGCAGCACGGGGAATAAAGCAGCCAGAAGCATCCCTGTTTTTTTCATAAAAATTGGTTTTTTGATAGAAACATCCATCCGGGGTGAAATTTGTTACGGTCGTTGCGGCAGAAAAACATCAATATTCAATCCGTTCCAGAAACAGGCCGCTGGGCGGCGCCGTCAGCCGGGCCGGCTCCCGCGAAGGCTGGTGCAGGAGCGCTGTTACCTGTTCGGGCGACATTCGGCCTCGGCCCGTTTCCACGAGCACGCCCACAATGCGACGCACCATTTTCCAGAGAAAATGCGAGGCGCTGATTTCGATCAGCAGGCGGTCGCCCGATTCGCGGATATCGAGCCGGGTAAGGTCGACGCGGGGGTCCTGATCAGGGTCGTCGAGGTCGCCGAATGAACTGAAATTATGAAAACCGACCAGCGCAGCGGCAGCGGCGCGCATGGCGCTAAGGTCGAGCGGATCGCGCACCCACCACACGTATTTTTTGCCGAATGCATCGCGGCGGCGCGAGATTTGGTACACGTAGGTGCGCGAACGGGCGTCGTGGCGGGCGTGAAAACGCGGGTGGGCGTTTTCCACGGCGAGGATATTGATGTCGTGCGGCAGCGCGTCGTTGAGGCGCATGAGGATTTGCCGGGGGTCGAGATTGAGTTTGCCGGCATCGGGGCTGCGTCGTTCAAAGCCGACATTTTTCTGCCCGGCAGGTCTGACGCCCAGGGCGAGGTGTGCCACCTGTCCGCGGGCATGTACACCGGCATCGGTGCGGCCTGCGCCGTAAAATTCGAGGTCGCGGGTGCCGAATACCTGTTCGGCGGCTTTGAGCAGCTCGCCCTGTACGGTGCGGTCTTCTTTTTGTATTTGCCAGCCGGCGTAGCGGCTGCCGTCATATTCGAGGGTAATTTTGTAGCGCAAGGAGAAGGGAAATGATGAATGATGAATGATGAATGATGAATGATAAATGATGGCAAAAGAAGGTGTCCAATGCGGAACAAAGGACGGGAAAAGGCGCGAGTGGATGATTTTTAAAGAGCTGTTGGTTTTTCAGGTCGTTTGGCGTACCTTTGCGCGCCCTTATGGGGTAAATATTTTTATTTCATCAAATTTTCTGATTTTCAACATGTT
The DNA here is from genome assembly GCA_016787345.1 of Saprospiraceae bacterium. Classification (GTDB taxonomy): domain Bacteria; phylum Bacteroidota; class Bacteroidia; order Chitinophagales; family Saprospiraceae; genus M3007. Next base: position 6,310 of record JAEUUU010000084.1, read on the forward strand.
CGCAATTGTTTCCATTGCCGGTCAACAATTCAAAGTTGAGGAAGGTCAACAGATCTTCGTCCACCGGCTGGCAGCCAACGAGGGTGATTCGGTCACCTTCGACACCGTGCATCTTGTTGACAATGACGGTAAGGTTTCGATCGGCACGCCGAATCTGCAAGGCGCCAGTATCCGCGCCAGCGTCATTGGTCACGTAAAAGGCGACAAGGTGATTGTTTTCCACAAGAAACGTCGCAAAGGCTACCGCAAGAAAAACGGCCACCGCCAATCTTTCACCAAAATCGAAATTAAAGGCATCTCGCTGTAAGTCGATTGACCGTTAACCATCCGTATTTCACCATCAGCAATCCAATACCATGGCACACAAAAAAGGTGTAGGTAGTACCGATAACGGCCGCGACAGTAAAAGTAAACGTCTCGGCGTCAAACTCTTCGGCGGCGAAAAAGCCATTGCCGGCAATATCCTCGTGCGTCAGCGCGGCACCAAATACCACCCCGGTCTGAATGTTTACATGGGCCGCGACCACACGCTCCATGCCGCCATCGACGGCACGGTAGTGTTCAAGCGCGCCCAGAACGACCGCGTATATGTCAACATCATGCCTGTCGTGGTCGAAACGCCCGACACGCCGAAAAAACCCACGCGCCCCACGCCGCGCCCGGGCAAGGCCGAAGAAGCCACGCCCTCGCCGAAGCCCGTAGCCGAGGCTAAAAGCGCTCCGGTAGCCGAAGAAGCTCCCGAGGCAGTAGCCGCGGTAGCCGAAACCGAAGCCGCCGAAGAAAAGGCCGCGAAAAAAGCGCCCGCCGCGAAAAAAGAAAAAGGTCCGAAACCTGACGATCTCAAAATCGTGGAAGGGGTTGGCCCGAAAATTGAAACCCTTTTGAAGGAAGGCGGAATCAATACCTGGGAAGATCTGGCCAATGCTCCGGTCGAGCGCCTCAAGGAAATCCTCGACGCAGCCGGTCCGCGTTATCAGATCCATGATCCGAGCAGCTGGCCCGCTCAGGCCAAATTCGCCGCTGCAGGCCAATGGGACGAACTGAAAGAATATCAGGAGATGCTCATCGGCGGCCGCGACGTGACCGAGTAAAAAGCACTTGCCGGAAACAAATCTTCTGCTTATCCTTGCCCTGTCAAAATTGGTTCGACAAAAGAAGTTTTTGTTTTCATAGCTTAATTTTTAGTTGTTGCCCCGGCTGTAATTAGTCGGGGTTTTTTTTTGACATGTCCCGTTTACTCGCATTCAGCCTGGTCTTTCTCGGCGGCGGTATGGGCAGCATCGCCCGGTACGCCTTGTACTTGCTGTTGCGCCCCTGGCAACAACACTTCCCCTGGGCCACGCTGGCCGCTAACGGACTGGCCTGCCTTGCATTGGGCTTTGCACTGGGGCATGGCGACTGGCCCGAACAACGCCGGCTGCTGATTGCCACCGGTTTTTGCGGAGGATTCAGCACCTTTTCCACCTTTACTGCCGAAAGCTGGGGGCTTTGGCAAGCCGGCCAACACGTAGCCTTTTTCGGGAACGTATTTGGCAGTTTGGCGCTCTGCTTGCTTTGCCTACTTTTGGGCCTGAAACTCGCCGCCTAACCACTGCCATCTTATGGAACTCAACGACGCCATGCTCGACCGCCTGCGCCAACTGGAGGAGAAGTACTCCGCCATGGGACAGGACATGAATTCTTACCTCGACGGACTGCTCTACGCCGATTATCTCACGTACTGGGACTACATCCATCTGGATACCCTGCTGAGCCTGCAGAATCCGCGCACGCCCGTGCCCGACGAACGGATTTTTATCCTCTATCACCAAATCACCGAACTGTTCTTCCGGCTCTCGCTCGATGCCATCGAACAACTGGCGCAAGCCCAACCGGCGCCGGACGCTGAACTGTTCAAACGCCAGATCATCCGCCTCAACCGTTATTTCGAAAACCTCATCAACTCCTTCGACATCATGGTCGACGGAATGGACCGCGACGAATTCCTGCGCTTCCGTATGAGCCTGCTGCCCGCCAGCGGTTTCCAGAGCGTGCAATATCGCATGATCGAAATCGCCAGCACCGACCTGCGCCAACTGGTACACACTTCCAAACGCGAACTCACCGCCGACGTCGACGACGTACGCCTGCTGAATGCTGTGCTGTACTGGAAATCGGGCGCCACCGAACTGGCCTCGGGTAAAAAAACCCTCACCCTGCGGCAATTCGAAGCCAAATACGCCGAAGAACTGGTGCGCTTCTCCCAGAACTTCCAAAGCTGCAACCTGCGCCAACTCTACCTGAAACTGCCCCCCGAAGCCCAAAACGACGCCGAATTGCGCGAATTGCTCCGCGAATACGACATCAACGTCAACGTGCGCTGGGCCCTCTCCCACTACCGCTCGGCCGTGCGCTACCTCGACGCCAAACCCAAGGAAATCGAAGCCACCGGCGGCACCAACTGGCAAAAATACCTGCCCCCCCGGTTCCAGCGCGTCGTCTTCTTTCCCGAACTCTGGACGGAAGACGAAATGGAAAACTGGGGCAAGTTCCTTCAGAAATCCGCCTGAGGCTTTCTGGAAACCTTCCTTTTTTCACCTTCATAACTTCCTGTTCCCATGCTGCGCAACTTACTGCTCGCCCTGTTTGCCACCCTCATTTTCACGGCAAACAACTTCGCACAAACCAAACCGGCAGCCGACTCGCTGATCGTGGAAGGTATCCGCCTGCACGACGCCGGCCAATATCAGCAAGCCCTGAAAAAATTCGACCAGGCCCTCGATATTGATAAAAACAACGGCTACGCCTTGTTTGAAAAAGCCAACACCTACTACACCCTCAAAGACACCAAAAAGGCGCTTAAATACCTGGATATTATTATTGACAAAAAAATCCAGGAGAGCTACTCCGACGCCTGCTACCTCAAAGGCAACCTCCTCGACGAACAGGGGAAATCCGAAGAGGCCATCGCTACCTACCGCATGGGCATCAAAAACGGCAAGCCCCACCCCATGCTGCACTTCAACCTGGGCATCACGCTTATGGGACAAAAAAAGTACGACGAGGCAGAAAAAGAATACATCGAAACCCTCAAACTCCGGCCGGTCCACGCCAGCAGCCACTATTATCTGGGTATGATCGAGGCGGAAAAAGGGCTGAAGGTGAAAGCGATTCTCCCGCTCTATTTCTTCCTCACCATCGAAACCGAAGGCGAACGCACCGGCAAGGCCTGGGGAATCATTCAACGCACCTTAAAAGCGGGTTACGAGGAAAAAGATGCACGTACCGTCAACATCAACCTGGACCCCGACGCCCTGAACGACGATTTTAAAAGCGGTGAAATGATCCTCTCGCTCGCCCCGGTCATGTTTAAAACCTTGCGCGACCAACTCCGCGACTCGCTCAACGTCGATATCCCGGAACCCACCGCAACCGAAAACCTGGTCCAAACCAACGAAAAATTGTTTCAGATGCTGGCCGAAGACAACGAGCGGCCGACAAGCGATAACTTCTGGTGGGACTTCTATGGGGCCTACTTTATTCAACTCCACAAAGACGGCCATACCGCCGCCGCATCCCATTACATCGCCTTCTCAGGCGGCGAAGCCGATGCCGGCAAATGGCTGTCGGAGCATGAAACCGAACTCAACGCCTTTGCCAAATGGTATGACGATTACTGGAGCCGGCAAGATGAATAATTCCAGTGTGAACCTATTGGTTCTGACCTTGCTGTTCTGAAATAAAAGTCTCGATCGAAATGATAAAAACACGGCTTTTATACCTTGCTTTAAGCCTTCTGGCTGCCAGTTCTTTGAAGGCCCGAACAATTTTGTTGCCTCCCAATCATGATTGCGACACTATTCTGATGTTGAACGGCAACGTGCGCATTGCCCGCATCGAAAAGATGACGGCAACAGAAGTGACTTACCGCCTCTGTGATCAACACCAAAGCAAGCAACTGTTGCGATTGCCCATGTCGGATGTCGCTGAAATCCGTTGGCATCAACCCGCGGCTGGCAAACGCCGCGCATACCAGGCCTGGGTGCATTTATACGACGCCGATTACCCGATGACCGGCTTTTTTCTGACGACCACCGACACCTCCGTATGGCTGTCACACAGCGAAAATCCCCTTGCAATGGACAAAGCCTGGGAAATACCGGTCGGGCGTATCCGAAAAATTAAAATCAGCCGGGTCGGGCGCCTGGGAGAAAAGGTACTCACCGGCGCAGCCATCGGTATGGGTATCGGAACCCTGGCGGGATATGCATCCGGCGATGACCCGCCAGGTTTTTTAAGTTTTACCAAAGAAGAAAAGTCGGTAATGGGATTAATCTTCATGGGACTGGGCGGCGCTATTATCGGGCTGTTTGTCGGGCTTAAAAAAAATATAGTCATACTGGACGGCCAGCAGGAAAAATATCGACAGGCACGCCCGCTTTTGACCCGCTTTACCCTGACCCGAAAGTGAGCCGATGCTTTCGTAATTTGGCAGCCATTTCAACATTGCCATGCAACACATCATTCGTCCGCACGCCGAAGCCGACTTCGCGCACGAAATCGCCGCCCTGATCGAAACCGACCGGCATCCACGCCCCGAAGGCTGGCGCCTGTCGCCCTGGGCCGTCGTGACCTACCTCATGGGGGGCACGGCCGGCGAAACGCCCATCGAACCCAAATACATCGGCAACCGCCGGCTCATCGAAATCGCCGTAGCCACCCTGGCCACCGATCGCGCCCTGCTCTTGCTGGGCGTGCCCGGCACCGCCAAAACCTGGGTCAGCGAACACCTGGCCGCCGCTATTTCGGGCGACAGCACCCTGCTGGTACAAGGCACCGCCGGCCTCAACGAAGAAGCCCTGCGCTACGGCTGGAACTACGCCCGGCTCATCGCAGAAGGCCCCTCCGAAAACGCCCTGGTGCCCAGCCCGGTCATGACGGCCATGCAACGCGGCCACATCGCCCGCATCGAGGAACTAACCCGCATACCCGCCGATGTTCAGGACGCGCTCATCACCCTGATGTCTGAAAAAACCCTGCCCATCCCCGAACTGAACACCGAAGTACAGGCCATACGCGGCTTCAACCTGATCGCCACCGCCAACGACCGCGACCGGGGTGTCAACGAGCTTTCCGCCGCCCTCCGCCGCCGCTTCAATACCGTGGTGCTGCCTCTGCCGGCTACTTTGGACGAAGAAATCACCATCGTTCAAAGCCGCGTGGAAGCCCTGGGCCGCACGCTCGACCTGCCTTCCGACGCCTCCACCGTGGCTGAAATAAGACGCCTGGTGACCATTTTCCGCGAATTGCGCAGCGGCAAAACGACCGACGGCAAGGAAAAACTCAAAAGCCCCAGCGCCACCCTCAGCACAGCCGAAGCCATCTCCGTTGTGCACCAGGGGCAGGCACTGGCCACGCATTTCGGCGACGGCGTGTTGAGCGCCCACGACCTGGCGGCCGGACTCACGGGCGCCATCGTCAAAGACCCGGGCGCCGACAGCGCAGTCTGGCAGGAATACCTCGAAACCGTGGTCAAACGCCGGGCCGACTGGCAGGATCTGTACCGGGCTTGTAAGGATTTGGGATAAATGTTGCTCCAACCATCACTATACACCGACCTGTGCCGGGCCCGCCAAAGCGGCGAAAAACGCCTGGCCATACTGCTCGACCCCGACAAGTTGCCGCCGGCAAGGCTCGAACAAACCGTGGCACTGGCCGCCGAAGCCGGCGTACACTACTTTTTTATCGGCGGCAGCCTGGTGGTCAACGACCGCCTCGACGAACTCCTGAGCGAAATCCGCCGGCGCTGCACCATCCCTCTGGTGCTCTTTCCGGGCAACTCCTTTCAACTCAGCTATCGCGCCGACGCCATTCTGCTGCTTTCTCTCATCAGCGGACGCAACCCCGAACTCCTGATCGGACAACACGTAATCGCGGCGCCTTTTTTGAAAATGTCGCCCCTCGAAATCATCTCTACCGGCTACATGCTGGTCGACGGCGGGGTAACGACCGCCGTTCAGTACATGTCGAATACCCTGCCTATACCCGCACACAAAGACGATATTGCCGTTTGTACGGCCATGGCAGGCGAAATGCTGGGGCTGAAAATGCTCTACCTCGAAGCCGGCTCCGGCGCCCGCCAACCGGTACCCACCCGCATGATCGAAGCGGTACGGGGCGCCGTCGACATTCCGCTGCTCGTGGGCGGCGGTATTCGCAGCACCGCACAGGCTGTAGAAGCCTGGAAAGCCGGCGCCGATGTCGTGGTGGTCGGAAATGCGCTGGAAGAATCGCCGGAACTGATTCCGGAACTGATGCGCAGCGCCAAAATACCGGGCGGTTGAAGCAGATTTAATGCCCGTAAAGAAGAGCCTTTCCGAATGTTGGGGACCGATCAGCATTATGCCGCGATGCGGCACATGTTCGCCCTCATCATTGCCCGATGTTACATACGTTGAGCCGCGATGCGGCAAACGGAGGCGTATCGATCTCTTTGGGTAACATTTATGATAAACCCGCGAGGATGTACCTGCTCCGAACTGCCGCATCGCAGCAAAAATTATTGCCGGGCGATCATCAAAGGCCTGACCCCTGCATACCGGGCATTTTCCACCCGGATGACGTACCAGCCGGGCGGCAACTGATGCACGTCGAAAGCAGCGCGGTCTTGTCCGTCGGCCAGATCTTGCGTCAGCAGCATTTTTCCCGAGGCGTCATAAATACTGACCTGGGTTTCACTCAGATCGGAGCGGCTGAACGCAATCCAGACCTGTTCCTGTGCCGGGTTGGGGTACACCTGAAAGGCCAGCGTGGTTTTGTCCGGCGAATTGGCGCCCAGGCTGAACGGCTGAATGATAAATTTCGGGGTGCCGAAGTATCCGCCGTCGCTATCGGTTACCGTAAACCGGAAATAGTCCTGATCGAGGTCGCCGCCGTAGTCGAAATAACGAATAGCGCCGTTGTCGAGGTCGGCCTGGGTAAACTGGTCGCCGGGTTGCATGATACCGCCCCAGTTTTTCTCAAGATGGCCCAAATGCGGCGTGGTGACCAGGGTGTACACCAGTTCGGAGGGTGCATTATCGGCGTCTTCGGTTTTCAACAAATCGGTTGTGATCGGAGCATTCAGGCCCGATTCGATGCTGAGCGCGTTGTTGTTGACCAAAAACGGCGCATTGAGCGACACCGAGGAGCAGATTTCCAACTGGAAGCCCTGAACAGCGCCACCGGCGCCCGTTACCGGGTCTTTTACACGCAAAGTCCAGACGCCCTGGGCATTTTGGCCCACCAGCGGCGCCAGCGGCGTTTGGGGTTTGACCGCCGTACCGCTGTTGGAGGGCGGGCAGGAAAATGCGTTGGGCGAATTGTCGTCGAGCGCAATATTGAACGGCACGCTGATAACGCCGCATTTGTTTTTAAACAAAGAAACCGTCGTACCGGAAGGGCTGATCAATGAGACATCCAACTGCCCGAATTCATCGTGAAAACCCGACACCTGCTCCACATTGATATCGCTGATGATGGCATCGGCGCCCACGAAAATATCCGATTCAACAGTGGAAGAGCCGTTGGCAGAAATCGTCAGGGGCAGGTCGTTGGCCGCCCAAACCTGGCAATTGTCGACGAGCGTTGCGAAAGAATTGGTTTCCAGCCAGTCGTGCGCGCCGCATTCGTTAACCGGCCGGACGCGCCAGTAGTACACCTTTCCTTTTTCCAGCAAAAACGGAATTTTGAACGTATCGACTACCGTCGCCGTCTTGGTTGCCAGGATACTGGCCGGACTGAAAGAGGGGTTATTGGCCAATTGAAGATCGTAAGTGATGGCATCGGGAGCGGTGCTCCAGCGCAAAATCTGGGTTTGCAACAGTCCCGTGCTGCCGTCGGCTGGCGATTGCAGCGCCATGGCGGAAAAATCATTGGACACCACGTGCAGCGACACCTGCCGGTCGAGCGTATCGCCGCCGGCTGCAAAAGCCCGCAGCAAAAAACTGTAATCGCCCGGCTGCGACACGTTGCCCATATCGAGCGAAAAACTGGTGGATTCGCCCGGCTGAATGGTTGTTGCGCCGAAAGCGTACGTGGCCCCCGGCGGAAGGTCGCCTTCGACAAAAATCTGTACCGGCGTATTGAAGCCCAGTACGGTACTGGTCAGGATGTCGGTATTGTAGTCGGAAGGCAAACAAACCTGCGTCGCATCATTGCTCAGCGACACGGAAAAACCCGGCTGCGTCGGTTGTTTAATGATGAATTTGGTATCTGACACATCAAAAAAGATGTTGTCGGCCGCCTGCACCCGGATGCGGGCGTTGTTGGTCGGCAGATTGGGCGCCAATACGTATTGGATGCCGTCGTTGGCCGTGTTGCTGGCCAGTACGTGGGGCCAGGTTTGGCCATTATCGGTGCTGAGCAGGATGTTGACCGTGTGGCAATTGACCGGATACAGGTGGGTATTGGCCACATCCCAGCTGACCGGCATGTACGAACCGATCGACCAGACTGTGCCCGGAACATTGGGCGCCGTAACGACAAACGGCCCTGCCAGTTCCGTGGCTTTGAACGACACGTCGGCCCAGTGGATGCCGCCGCCGCCGCTTTGGTTGTCGCGGGCGGTGAGCCGGAAATTGAGGTCGCGGGTATAGGTGGGCAGTTGTTCCGACAGGTCGAACTGGTTGTTCAAAATGGTACTCATGCGGGGGAAAACCCGGTTGGTTGCCGCCACGGCTGGCCAGGTGCGAAATAGCGGACTGGTGCCGGTCGGGGTTTCCAGGGGTACTTCGGGGCCGGTATCCATTTCCTCCCAGCTGAACGTCAGCGGGTCACCGTCGGCATCGGTGGCGGAGCCATTGAGTTCGAATGGCGTCAGGATAGGGATAAAGAAGTTGTCCTGATACGGGAGGGTTACCACCGGCGCGTTGTTAGCCGTAGGAATAATAGTGCCGCATTGGCTGGGGTTGCCGAACAGGGCATAATAACCGATTTCCTCAATGGAGCCGGCGTGGAAATAGAGGTCGGAATAAAACTGCACGTTGTCGGAGCCGCAAGAGCCGGCATACGACATAATGGTGCTGCCGCTGCCCGGTTCGTAGGCCGTGCTGCCGTTTCGGCCGGAAATGTTGTTGCAGCGGTTCCAGCTGTGCCCACCGCCAAACTGGTGCCCGATCTCCTGCCCGAGCGTGCTCACAAATCCCGGACCGTAGGAACCATTGCCGTTGCCGGTGGTAGCGCCGTAGCTTTTGGTCGAGCTGCACACCACGCCCAGTCCGCCGATACCGCCGATGCCGCCGCCCATGTAGCGGCAGAATACGTGACCGATATCGAAATTGGCCGAACCGATGGCTGTATTGACGATCAGGGAGTTCTGACTGGCCCAGTTGGGGGCCGCATTGCCCGTGTAAGGGTCGGTGTTCGGATCGAGGAAAATGATTTCGTCGTTGTTGGGCACCAGCTGGAGGCGAATGGAAATATCCATTTCATACACCGCGCTGATGTCGTTGGTATATTCCGCTACGGCCGACAAAACGGAGGCCAGGGTGCCGCCGTGGTCCTGACTGAATTCGCCGATGGCCGAGGCCGCAAAACGATAGAGCTTCATGCCAACGGGGTTGAGCAGCGTACCGCGCTCTTCCGCCGCGGGGGCATACGGCGTGAAGTCGGGTAAAGCTTCGGTTCCGGGCTCCGCCAGCCGCTGCGCTTTTTGCGCCTCGGTGACGGGTGCGCTTTGCGCGTCGTAAGCCAGGTAATACTCGGTCTGACTGTACGAATAAGGATCGACACATTCCCGCATACCGCCGGGGCGAATGACCATTGTGTGCACGCCGCGGGCGGTCACGCTGAGGCGGACGATAGCGCCGGGATTATTGACCGATGCGCCGGCGTATGTTTTAATGTAGGGGTGGCGGGCCGCCAGCTCAGGGTGCAAAATGTCGATCTCCCAGATAGCAAATGCCTCCAGTGCGCCGGAGGCATTGGGCAGAGAAAGCACAAATTCCTGCGCCCGGGCCGCGGGACTGAACTCCTGCGGGGCTGCTGTGAGCGCTTGTTTCAGCGCGGGCAGGTCGAGCCGCCAGGTGGTATAAGCCGCTGGGAAACTTCGCTGTGCGAGATCCGGGAAGGCCGGAATGTCCTGTTGTTGAACGGCTTGAAAAAAATTCAGGGGTTTGTTTTGAGCGAATGCGGCTGCTGAAAATGCAAGCCACAGCAATAACACGACGAGTTTTTTCATCGAAGCAAACTTGATTGATTATTCTTTTTCCGAAAGACTGAGCCAAAAATTATTCACACCCTCGCCTTGCACCAGGGCAACTTCCTGGGCGTTGAGCAATTCGAGCAGGGCGAGGAACGTGACGATGGCGTGAATCCGGTTTTCGAGGGGCCAGAACAGTTCCTCAAAACTGGATTTTTTTTCCTTTTGCAATTTGGCCATCAGATACCCGCGCTGATCCTGGATCGTGTAACTGAAGTTGTACACGGTATGCACCCGCTTCACCTTTTGTTCTTCTTCAAAACGGGTCAACAGCCGCTCGAATACGCGCAGCAACTTGTACAGGCTGACGGCTTCCATCTCGGCGTCGGCCAGGGCGCGCTGGGCCAGTTGGCGCAGTTCGGTGCTGGCATAGCCGCGTGGATTCATAAAGGAGCGCATTTCTTCGAGCCGGCGCAGGTCGTCGAGCACTTCCTTGTAGCGTTTGTATTCGAGCAGGCGGTCGACGAGTTCGCGGCGCGGGTCGATCTCGTTGCCCTCCTCGTCCACAGCCTTGCGGGGCAGCAGCATTTTGGCTTTGATGCGCATGAGCGTAGCCGCCACGACGATAAACTCAGAAGCCAGGTCGATGCTCATCGTCTGGGCCTGGTGGAGATAGTCGAGAAAATCGTCGGTAATCTGCGCGATGGGGATGTTGTAAATATCCAGTTCGTCGCGTTCGATAAAGAACAGCAACAAATCGAACGGCCCTTCAAACACCGGGAGGTGGATGGTGAAAGTGGCGGGGGCGCTGCTGGTCGTGGCGTCGGTGGGCGGCATGAAACTTGGTGGTCCTGAATGTTCGGCGCGAAACGGAAGCGCGTTCGAGCCGCCATTCTTCCTTGTTGTACAAAAGCCAGGCGAAAGTATGGAAAATTGCAGCGCCCGGAAAACTACTTTTGCCATTGTCTGCAACCGTCCAAACCCGCTGCCATGACCCTCTACCTCATCCCCGTCCCCATCGCCGAAAACGCCTTGCATACCCTGCCGGCGTATGTGCAGGACATAGCCCGCAACCTCGACGTTTTTATCGTGGAGCGCGCCAAAACCGCCCGGCATTTTATCAAAAGTCTGGGCCCGGCCCGGCCCTTGCAGGAGATGATTTTTACCGAAATCGGCGAGCAGGGCCAGACCCTGGAGGCGGAAGTCGCTTTTCGGGCGGCCATACAGGCGGGTAAAGACGTGGGTCTGTTGTCCGAAGCCGGCTGCCCGGGCGTGGCCGATCCGGGCGCTGCCATCGTGGCCCTGGCCCACCGCGAAGGCGTACAAGTACGGCCCCTGGTGGGCCCTTCCTCGCTGCTGATGGCGCTGATGGCTTCGGGGATGAACGGACAGTCGTTCGCCTTTCACGGCTACCTCTCGCCCAAACGCCCCGAACTGGCCCGCGACCTGCGCCGCCTCGAACAGGCTTCGGAACGCGCCGACCAGACCCAACTGTTTATCGAAACGCCCTACCGCTCCCAAATGGTGCTCGAAGTGGCCCGCGAAGCCCTGCAACCCGACACCCTGTTCGGTATCGCGCAAGACCTCACGGGCGAACACGAGACGACCCGGACCCTGCCGGTGCGCAACTGGAAAAAAATCGAACTTACGCTGGACAAAGCCCCGGCGGTTTTTCTGGTTTACCGACCCCGAAAATCTTGACAATCAACGCTTGCCACCATACCGCACAAAAGCGTATTGCATACCAAAGGTCATGCGCAGGCTGCGAATGACGTTCGGGCCCGACAGTTCCGGATTTTCCGTCCAGACGTAACTGGGCCGCGCCACCAGGCGGAAATAATCGCTGGTATGCAGTTTGAACCCTACCCCGATTTCATACGTGCGGTAATTGTCTTTAAAAAAGTCGGGGCTGGTCTGCACCTTGTCAGGACGGTTTTGCACCAGGGTTTGACCGAGATCAACCGCCCGGGTTTGGGGGTGTAAAAAATCAAACGACACGCCGCCGTACAGATAAATACACTTGCAGGGCAACAGCCGGTAACTCATGCGCAGTGGTATGGAAAAATAGGCGGGCCGTATCGACCGGTTTTCCAAAACGTAAAAACGGGTTTTCTTTTCACCGATAAAGCCCGAACGCTGCCCGCCGGCAAAGAAATCATATTGCGTCTCTTCAAAACCTTTGTAACCCAGGCCGAAACCCAGCGAAATATTGCCGAAAGGGTATTCCACGTGCACATTCGGGATGATGCGGGGTTTGGGGCCCTCGTCGTATTGCAGCAGGTCCCAGCCGGTTTCTATCCCGACGACCATTTTGGCAAAGGGCTGTTGCGCGGAGAGGTGGAGTGTGTTCAGAAAAGCAAGAAACAGGAAGGCGTATTTCATGGCGAAGAAAGGTTGGTTTATTTCAATGATAGTTTTAACACCTTTCACGCTGCATGCATAGCCCAGGGTTGGGTAAAGAAGTGTTAATTTGCCCTTAAAATTGCCAATCGTGCACACCGCTCCAAATCTCGACAAGGTCGAACTGGTTCACAGCGGGGAAGATTATTTCACCCGCCTGCAAGCCATTATTACCGGCGCCCGGGAGGTATTGCACGTACAGGTGTACATCCTCGAATGGGACGATACAGGTAAAGCGGCGATCGGCTGGATGAGCGATGCCGCCCGCAGGGGAGTCCGGGTATTTCTGCTGGTTGATCATTTCGGCTCGTCGCAGCTGCCCGGTATTGCGCTCGAACAAATCCGCGAAGCCGGTATCCGGTTCCGGTTTTTCGCCCCACCCTACTCGATCGAACGGCTGGCTTTCGGGCGCACCATGCACCACAAAATCGTAGTGGCCGACGAACGAATTGCCCTGATCGGCGGGATCAATATTGCCGACCGGTACCGCATCGGGGTGGAGACGGAGCGGGTATGGCTCGATTTTGCCGTGCAGATCGAAGGCGCCGTTTGCCGGCAACCGCATTTGGTGTGCGAACGGCTTTTCCGGCAAAAACCTGCCCCCAAACGCCTGCTGGCCGGCCATATCGATCACCTGAAACTCCGCTTTTTGCGCAACGACTGGATGCGGCGGCGTACCGAAATTTACCGCGGCTGTCGCGACGCCGTGAAAAATGCCCGGCATTCCGTCACGATGGCCGCCAGTTATTTTTTACCGGAAAAAAGTTTTCGCCGCCTGCTGGCACGCGCTGCCGCCCGGGGCGTGGAAGTGCGCATCATCCTCAGCGGCCCCTCCGATGTGCCGCTGGCGCGACTGGCCGAGCATTATTTGCATCGCTACCTGCTGTACAAAGGCATCCGCTTGTTCGAATGGCGGCCTTCCGTTTTGCACGCCAAAGTGATGACGGCCGACGGGCGCTGGTCGAGCGTGGGCTCCTACAACCTCAACCACCTGAGCCGCTACCGGAGCATCGAGTTCAATGTGGAAATAACCGACAAGCCCTTTACCCAAATGCTGGAACAGCACCTGGATGAATTGATCCGCGAGCATTGCGTCGAAATTACGGCCGAAAACGCCCAGGTATTGCACAATCCCTGGCACCGTTTCAAAAGCTGGCTGGCCTACACCGTACACCGGACGATGGTCGTGATGTATTTGTCAAGGCGGTTGTACGATAGCTAGCGCCTGTTCTCAACCCTGCAAATAACCGCGCACGGCCGCCACAGCCGCATCCAGTTGACTGGCATCGCTGCCGCCGGCCGTGGCAAAGAAGGGCTGACCGCCGCCGCCGCCTTTGAGAAACTTCTGGGCGAGTTCGCGTACGATGGTTCCTGCGTTCAGACCCTGGCTTTTGGCCAGATCATCCGATATTTTGACGGTCAGCAAAGGCTTTCCTTCGGGCGAAACCGAGCCGAAAGCAACCACTGCCGGCGCCAGCTCGCGTTCGAGTTCGAAAGCCAGGGTTTTGACGGCGTTGGCGTCGCCGATGGGCAGCACGGCAGCGATCAGGCGGATATTGCCGACCGTTTGGGCTTGCTGGCGCAATTCGCCGCGCAGGGCATTGGCCTGTTCCTGTACGAGGCGTTCGATTTCTTTTTGCAGGCGTTTGTTTTCTTCCTGCAAATCGGTCACCGCCTTGGCCAGGTCCTTGGTTTTCAGCATATTTTTCAAAGCGGCCACCTCCGAAAGGTTTTCGGTGATGTAGGCTTCGGCGCCATCGGCCGTGACGGCTTCCACGCGGCGAACACCGGCGGCGACTGCCGTTTCGGCGGTGATTTTGAACAGGCCGATCTGGCCCGTGGCCTTTACGTGGCAACCGCCGCAGAGCTCGCGGGAGTAGCCCGGATCGAAGGTGATCATGCGCACGGTTTCGCCGTATTTTTCACCGAAAAGCATCATGGCGCCGGCTTTTTTAGCCTCTTCGATCGGGAGCCGGCGGTCTTCACCGAGGGCGATGTTCTGGCGAATTTTTTCATTGACCAGGTGCTCGATGCGGGCAAGCTCCTCGTCGGTGAGTTTCTGGAAATGCGCAAAGTCGAAGCGCAGGGCCTTATCGTCGAGGTACGATCCTTTTTGCTGTACGTGGGTGCCCAGCACCTGGCGCAGGGCCGCGTGCAGGAGGTGGGTGGCCGAGTGATTGTTTTCGGTGAGGTGGCGTTTGCGGGCATCCACCTGGCACATAACCGGGGCCGTCATGTCGGCCGGCAGTTTGTCGAGGATGTGGATAACGAGGTCGTTTTCCTTCTTGGTGTCGGCCACACGCACGGTTTCGGCGCCGAAGGTCATGGTACCCGTATCACCAACCTGGCCGCCGCCCTCGGGATAGAACGGCGTACGGTCGAGTACGACCTGGTATTGCGTCTGACCTTTTGCGACCACGGTGCGGTATTTGACCACCTGCGAGCCGCGGGTATCGAGCACGTCGTAGCCGACAAATTCGATGGTGTTGTCGCCGGAAAGCACCGTCCAGTCGCCCACTTCCTTGGCGGCGTCGCGGCGGGAGCGATCTTTTTGTTCGTTGAGGGCTTTTTCAAAACCGTCTTCGTCCACCGTCCAGCCTTTTTCGCGGGCGATCAGGCGGGTGAGGTCGATGGGAAAGCCGTAGGTATCGAACAATTCGAAAGCCTGCTGGCCGCTGATGTTATTGCCTTGAATATCAATATTTTCGATGCGTTTCAAACCCGACTCCAGCGTGCGCAGAAACGATTTTTCCTCTTCCAGAATCACCCGCACCACGAAGTCCTGCTGGGCTTTCAGTTCGGGGAACACGTCGTGAAATTCATCGGCGAGGATGGGGCACATGCGGTACAGGATCGGCTCCTTGATGTTGAGGAAGGAGTAGGCGTAGCGCACGGCGCGGCGCAGGATACGGCGAATGACGTAACCGGCGCCCGTGTTGCTGGGCAGTTCGCCGTCGGCGATGGTGAAGCTCACGGCGCGCAGGTGGTCGGCCACGACGCGCATGGCCACGTCGGTCTTTTTCCAGTCTTCGTTCACGCCGGGGTAGGTGCCCGTGTAGGCGATGCCCGAGTAATTGGCCAGGAACTGGATCAGGGGGCTGAACACATCGGTGTCGTAGTTGGAGGAAGCGCCCTGTACGGCGCGGCAGAGGCGTTCGAAGCCCATGCCGGTGTCGACCGATTTGGCGGGCAGTTCTTCCAGCGAGCCGTCGGCTTTGCGGTTGAACTGCATGAACACGTTGTTCCAGATTTCGATCACGTTGGGGTCGTCGGCGTTGACGAGTTCGCGGCCGCTCTTTTTGGCGCGTTCTTCGTCGGAGCGCAGATCGATATGGATTTCGGAGCAAGGGCCGCAGGGACCCTGGTCGCCCATTTCCCAGAAGTTTTCCTTTTTGCCGAAGGGGAGGATGCGGTCTTCGGGCACGAATTGTTTCCAGGTATCGAAAGCCTCCTGATCGAAGGGCAGTTTTTCTTTTTCATCGCCTTTGAACACCGACACGTAGAGGCGGTCTTTGGGCAATTTGTACACTTCCGTGAGCAGTTCCCAGGACCAGGCCAGGGCTTCTTTTTTAAAATAATCGCCAAACGACCAGTTGCCCAGCATCTCGAACATGGTGTGGTGGTAGCCGTCGAAGCCCACGTCTTCGAGGTCGTTGTGTTTGCCCGATACGCGCAGGCACTTTTGGGTATCGGCTACGCGGGGCGCCGGCGGCGTCTGGTTGCCGAGGAAAAAGTCTTTGAGGGGCGCCATGCCCGAGTTGATGAACAGGAGCGTGGGGTCGCTTTTGGCCACGATGGGCGCGGAGGGGATGATTTTATGTTCCTTGGAGGCGAAGAAGTCGAGGAACTGGCGGCGAATGTCGCGGGATGTCATACGAAAATATGTTGCTTGATTTGGGAAAGCGGCCGCAAAGGTAAGGCGGCAGCCCGGAATTCAGAACAAACGCTCCGATTCCGGCGTGTTTTGAAGCAAAAAGAAACCGGAGCGATCCCTTCTGGAATCCTCCGGTTTGACCTGTTTGAGTGGGAAAAATCCTGCAAAAGGAGCGGATGCAGGAGCGCGCGGATCAGGCAGGCGTTTTGGTAATCTGCCTGATTTTGTTAAGCAAAGCCTGTGGGGCTTTTTCGCGGGGCAGGCGGCTTTTTATAAAAGCGCGGAAGGATTCTGCTTCGGGCGAGCGGAGGGCATGCGTGGCGTATGGGGCGACCGGGGTTTCTGGCGAATAGGTTTGAAAGCCGGGTTGATCCTGTGTGGTTTGGGAGAGGCCCGGCTGCACGGTGCTGGCAGCGGTGTTTTGTTGGCGCTTGAGTGAATTTTTCATTGTCGGGTAAAAGTTTGTGTCAAAGCCAGCCCCGGGGGTTGTGCTGCCATACTGACCCGAACAGGATTGCGCAGGCGCCAGACAACGTTGTTTCGACCGGTTGTCAATCGGAGGAAAGCTATGGAACGCGCTGGGCTTTGAACAAATAAATCCTTGCTGCATCATGATCGGGTATTTGTCGGGAGCGGGAGAAGGCGAAGGGCAAAAAACGGCCGGTTCGGCGGTTTCGTGTTTTGCCTTTGGTCATTGTTCGACCCGCTAACCCTTGGTAATTGGCATTGACGGTGAAGAGATAAGTGTTGGTTTGGTTTGAAAAAAAGCAAGAAAAAAGGGTTTATCCGGCGACACGGCCGGACAAACCCCGAGGTTTTTTACGCAGAAACAGGTACTTCCTGGTTGTCGGTTACATCATTGACGCTGTCGTCCGCTGCGCTATAGCCCCGAGTTTCGGCATATTCCCGGAGTTTGTCGGCCAGGATATTGCGGGCGCGGTGCAGGCGGGAGCGGACGGTACCGATCGGAATGTCGGCGATGGCGGCCATTTCCTCGTACGTGAAGTCTTCGAGATCGAGGAGCACCACCATGCGGAATGCCGGCGGCAGGGCGTTGATGGCGCGGACGACTTCGTCGCCGAGCAGTTTTCCGCCCATTTCCTCGTGCAGGTCGTGGTAGCGCGTCGAAGCCGGATCGTCTTCGTTGTGATAGACGACCACTTCTTCGTAGTCCACCTTGTAGGGCTGACGCACCTTGCTGCGGTACTCGTTGATGAAAGCATTGCGGCAAATCCGGAACAGCCACGCTTTGGCATTGGTGCCCTCGGTGTAGCGGTCCATGAAGCGCCAGGCTTTCATGAAGGTGTCCTGCACCAGGTCGTCGGCGCGGTTGCGGTCGTTGGTCAGCCGAATGGCAAACGAATACACGGCATCGGCGAGCGGATAGAATTCCCGTTCGAAGATGCGATCGTACCGCGTTTGCGTCAGATCGGTAGCCATTAAGTTGAAAGATGCCATTGGTTGGGTTTTCATTAAGCGGTCTTAACTGCCGGGTGAAATGCAAAGTTCCCGGCATTGTAAGTTTTTTGCAAGATTTTTTTCAAGAGGCACTCTCATCAACCTGGCGTCCCGGGAGCCCTGGCGAAGAAAGGGTTCCCGCCAGGGAAGTACTGCGCACGCCTTTACTCCGCCTTTGCCTTGATTTTCAACGACAAAGGCACCACGTCTTCAATCAGTTTGTCTTTGGCGGTGCCCAGTACACCCGAACGGAAATTGACGCCCCACTGGGTTCTGTTGATCAAAAAGGCAGGCGACTCGGCGGTCAGTTCGTCCCCTTTGATGTCGAGGCGGACGGGAATATTGACCGCGTTGCTTTTACCTTTCATGGTGAGCTGGCCGGTGATGACCGCGTTGAAATTGGGCGTTTTGCTGGGTAAAGCTTCGTCGAAACTGAATTCGGCCGTGGGGTAATTTTTGACGTCGAAAAATTCCGTGTCGCGCAGATGTGATTCCAGGTCGCCGCGTTCGCGGGGGTCCTGCACGTCGCTCACCGAGATGGTGTTCATATCGATCGATATGCGGCCGCTGAGCAGTTGGCCCTGGTTGACCAGCAGCTCGCCGCCGCTGACCTGAATGGCGCCGTTGTGGGTGTCGCCCACGGCTTTTTTGCCCTGCCAATACACGACGCCTTCGGTGATGGTATAGGTACGGGCGCCTTCGGTGGAGACGGGCGTTATGCGGATCGTGTCGGGCTTGGGCGGGGTTTCGGTGTCGGCAGCGGCGGTTTTCGGGTCGTTTTTGCAGGAAAACAGGGCAAGCGACAGGAGTGCGGTCAGACCCGCGACAAAGCGGAGGGAAATCATGGCGTGTGCAGGAATTTTGTTTGCGGCAAAGGTAGAAGGCCGCGGCGTGCTTACGAGGGCGCCGGGATTTTTAGGACAGTTTTTTTTATTAGACAGGATTTTTATTAGACAGGATTTACAGGATCGGGCCCCATTGCGGCGAAGCCACTTAATCCTGTTGATCTTGTAAATCCTGTCTAATAAAAATCCCGTCCCATAAAAACCTGTCCCTGCCCTCCCCTCCTGGCAGCGATTTTCCCTTTTGGGCGTTACATGAGCAGCCTTGATCAAATACTGTTTTATGCCGACACTTCGACGCCTGACTTTTCTCCTCTTTTTCTCCACGCTTTTTCTGGGCGCCTGTAGCGTACGCCCCGGTGAAACGGAGCCCGACGTGGTGGTGACCCTGCCGCCCGAATTTATCGTCGACCTGTACGAGCAGCGCGAGGCGGCCACCGGGCAAGCTACTTTCGGGCTTTGGGTGGAAACGGTAAAAACCGACTACCCGGCCGTCAACTACCGCATTGTGTCGCAGGTGGAAAGCGGCGCGGGTCAGCTGCGGGTGCGGCTCAATGAAGTTGCAGAGCCCGATCAACCGGACGGCGCCCCCGGCCCGGCCCGGACCTTTATCCCCTTGGGGGCGCTGGCCGACGGCACGTACAACCTGTCGATTCAGCTGGGCGAAACATTGTTCAACGAGGGTGTCCTGACGGTCGGCCAGGGGCATTACGAGCTGGTTTTTAGCGAAGCCACGGTCGGTATCGACGTGCAGAACCGGGTACTGAATACCATTCCCGACGGTTCCGTGTGGGGCTACGTGCTTACGCCCACCGAGATACAACAGCCGGCAGCCAATGCTTTTTTGCTGAACATCAAGAATTTTACGGAGGAGGCCGGGTTGCCCGCGGGTTTTTATGGCTATTTCACCGTGGCGGGCACGGGGCAGGTGTTTTTCCACCGGAGCGTGGCGCCCGGAGGGGCGGCCCAGTTGTTCGTTCGCCGGCTGAGCGCCGATCCGAATGCCCTGCGCGGGCTGCTCAATACCTACCGCAACGACGCCCAGACGCCGCTGACGATCCGGTGCTGGTGGACGGGCGGGGAACTGTGAGCCAACCGCCTGCTTGGGATTAAACGTCCAGGGATGTTTTCATAGAACAGCGTTTGTAATTTTGTGAACAGGTAACTATTGATGATGAAAAGACTAACGCTAATATTGCTTCTCGTCGGGGTATCTGTTTCTATTTTTAGCCAAAACATTATCTACGTCAATTCTACTGCCACCGGAGGAGCCCAGAACGGAGAAAACTGGACCGATGCCTTTACGAACCTTCAGGATGCCCTCTCCGCAGCGTTTTCCAACACGGAAATCTGGGTGGCTTCCGGCATTTATACGCCGACTACAGGTACTGATCGTTCTGCTTCCTTTTACCTCAACAACGGCGTAAAACTTTACGGGGGCTTCGCGGGGACGGAGACACAGTTGTGGCAACGTGATCCGGGGCAGTTTGTCACTATTTTAAGTGGCGAAATTGGTGACCCCAATTCGTTTTTTGATAATTGTTATCACGTTGTGAGGGGGAAAGGGTTGAGTGAAAATACCGTGATTGACGGGTTTTTGATTACCGCCGGATATTCGTACGGACAGGATTTATTTCCATACACCATCAATGGCATCGGCGCCGGAATGCTGTTGGAAGGAGCTTCCTGGATTGCAAATGCTCAACCCACTATAAGACACTGTAAATTTGAAAATAACTTAGCCTCTTACGGCGGCGCCGTAGGAATTATCTGGAGCGATCCGGATAACAATGTGTCCGAAAAAAACCTGGTTAATCCGTATTTCGATGATTGCGCCTTCGTCGGTAACAAAAGCAGCCGGCAGGGCGGGGCTATTTACAAGACAGGCAATACGGGGATAGATTCATTTTTGCTGACCAATTGCATTTTCAGAGACAATGCGGCTACCTCCTCCGAAGGTGGCGGGATCTATTTTTCCGAATCTTCCGATTCAAAAATCATTGTGCGTAAGTGCATTTTCGAACGGGATTCCGCTTTCGCTGGCGGCGCTATCTACCTGCCGGCTACGTCGGCGGAAGGCTACTCTCATCTGGGCTTACGCCTGGATTCCTGCTCATTTCTTGCAAATTTCGCCTTGGACGGGGCCGGATTTTATTTTGACAATTTCCTCCCAGCGCTGGACAGCATTCAATTTGACTTTGTAATGAAAAATTGCCTGTCGCAAGACAATAAAGTATTGAACGGTGACGGGGCAATGTATCTTTTTCGATTGTATCACAACAGTGTACTGACCGGACTTGTCGAAAACTGTACTTTTTTGAATAACATCACCGGTTACTATGTTGCGCAAATAACGGTTGCATCAGGCAGTTCGACCAACATGGAATATACAAACTGTCGGTTTTCCGGAAACAGGAGCAGGATAACTAATGCATCGTCCTTTCCGATACAAATTTCTTGCGGCGCCGTCGTCACGCCTGCCCCCGCTATTCTCAAAGTGAGCAACTGTCTGTTTGATCACAACGGTGGTGGCATCATGCTGCTTTCTTCTTCAAACAATTATGTCGAGGGTACAATAACAAATTGTACGTTTTATGAAAACGGATACCCGCAATTCGTAAAAAGCCTGTGGGATACCAGCGGCGGATACTTTAACCATTACCGCATCGAGAACAGCATCATCTGGGAGCCTCAGACGAATATCTGGAATATGTTTTACAACAACGATCCCAATATGCTGACGATGCATGGCTTCGAGATCGATCATTCCCTCATCAGCCTCCCGGATGAGGGAGGGCCGCCGGGGTCGTTTCAGGCTTTCGGCGACCACATGATTTTTTTCCAGGACCCGTTGTTTGTGGACAGCAGTGCGAACGACTTTCATCTCCTGCCTTGTTCGCCGGCAGCAAACACGGGCAGCAATGATGTGACGGAAGATGCGGGGCTTTTGACAGACCTCGATGGGCTGCCTCGCATTCGCTACGGCGTCGTGGATATGGGCGCCTATGAGGCCCAGGATTCGTGTATGGCCAGCCAGGTCTTCCTGCCAGTAACAGGGCAATCTGCCTTGGAGTTGTGGAACAATCCGTCCTCGGATGGATGGCTCGTTTTCAATCTCCCGGTTGAAGAATCAGGAGAGGTAGCCATAACGCTGTTCGATGCCGACGGACGGCTGGCGGCCAGGCAGGAGATCGAAATGGACGCTCTTTCATACGGGCTTTACTTTCCAGAATTATCGGCCGGAACGTATTTCGTGGTCCTGACGACAGCGCGCGGTAAAATGCGGTCGGCAACCTGGATACGAATGTGAGAAGTCACAATGCGGCAGGGCCTGTTTGTTCTGACCAAATTGGGCTTCCGAACGGAAAAGACATCTATTTGAAAATCACTTCTTCCGCTGCTTCCTGAAATTCCCGTAGTTCTTCCGGTTGCGGTTTTTCCCGCCGCCGCCGTTTTTCTTGCGGTTTTGTTGCTGCAGGCGGGCCAGTTCCTTGTCTTTTTTGCTGGCACTGACGGCGAGAATATCGAGCGAGCTGTGGCCTTCGTGGAGTTCGAGCTGACCTTCGGAGAGGATTTCGAGGTCGTCTTTGACCACGTCGTCGCTCACGTAGTGTTCGCGGTTCCAGGTTTTATAGGCCAGTTTCATGTAGGAGGCAATCACTTCTACAAAGCCCTCTTTTTTCACGCCCTCAGGCATTTCGATGGCTTTTTGGATCAGGGTTTGCACGTTGTAGCCGTAATGGCGCATTTTTTTCGTGCTGGGCGGGTAAGGGACCGGCTCGGCTTTGGGGCGATCTTCGTCCTTGCGGATGGTGATGCCGCTGGGCGGCGTCACGTCGAGGTCGTAGCCGGCAATGGCAAAAGCATGGTTCCAGAGCTTTTCGCGGTAGTCGTCCATGTTGCGGTTGCCCACCGGGTTGAGGAGTTCCATCATGCGGATGATGGCTTCCACGGTTTTT
>JAEUUU010000012.1 GCA_016787345.1 Saprospiraceae bacterium
TTGAACGTATCCGCCAATGCACAGCCTTTGGCATCCTCGATCAAGACGGCGTACTGCCCGGCGGCCAGCCCGCTGCGTTGGGCCCCGCTGGCCCCGTCGGTCCAGTTCAGGTTGAAAGGCGCCGTGCCACCCGCCACCGAGAGGGAAATGCTGCCCGTTTGTTGTCCGCAGGTGTCGGCGCCGAGCGAAGCCAGCAGCGAGAGGGGCGCCGGCGCTGTGATGCTGAATTGCCCGGTCGTGCTGCAACCATTGGCGTCGCTTAGCGTAAGCGCATACTGCCCGGCGGGCAAACCGGTCAGGTTATTACCCATGGCGCCGTTCGACCAGGCGTAGGCGTAGGGCGGCGCACCGCCGGTGGCGGAGATGCTGATCGCGCCGTTCGCGGCGCCGTCGCAAGCCGCATCGGTGATTTGAATATCGGCCAGTTCGGGCGCAAACAAAGCTGTTATGGTAAATGTATCGTTCAGCAAACAGCCCTGGGCATCCGTCATGCTCACCGCATAAGCTCCCGCCGACAGATTGTTTTGGATGGCCCCGGTTGATCCGTTTTCCCATTGAAAAACAAAGGGCGGTGTGCCACCGCTGCCCGACAATTCGATGCTGCCGGTTTGACTGTTGCAACTGTCGGGTTGGAGGAGAGCTTGTAAAACAGGCTGTGCGGGCTCCCCGACGACGAATTGCTGCCCGGCGCTGCATCCAGCCGCGTCGCTTAGCACCAGTTCGTAGGTTCCTGCGCCGAGGTTCGACAGGGAAGCGCCTGCAACGCCGTTCGACCAGGCATAATTTAACGGCGGAGTGCCGCCCGTTGCAGCAACCGTGATGCTACCGCTGGCTGTGCCGAAACATGCCGCATCATTGACCAAAAAACCTGAAATAGCCGGCTCACCGGTCTGCGGCACCTGAAATGTGTCCACCACAGGGCATCCTTCGGCAGCCGTTACGGTGACGATGTAGTCACCGGCCGCCAGTCCATCGTACACGGCGCCGACCGCCCCGCCTGCCCAGTTGAACGTATAAGGCGCCGTGCCGCCGGTGGCGCCGAGGGCGATACTGCCGCTGGTCACCGTGCATCCTGCGGGCGTTACGACGGCAACCGGCACAGGCAATTCGGCAATGCTGACGCGGAGCGAATCGCTCACAAAACAATCGCCCAGCCTGCCTGTCGCCTGGATCAGGATGGCGGTGTCGGGGTAAAATGCCAAAGCCGGACAATCGACGCAGGGCAACCCGGCAGGCGACCATTTTACCTGATCGAAACCGCTGACGGACAACGAGAGCGCGTCGCCCGGACAAATCGTGCGGTCGGGACCCAGTTCGAGCGGCAGGCTCGTTTGCAGGCTGATTTTGACCGTATCGGTGTACAAATTGCCGCACACGTCCCAGGCGTCCAGCCAATACGTGCCTGGCCCGAAAGCCGTAAATGTGCTGTCGGTCGTGCCATTGGCCCAGCGGTAGCGGGCAAAGCCAGCTCCGCCAATCAGCACCACCACGCTGCTGCTGCAAAACACGCGGTCGGGGCCAAGGTCGAGCGCAGGGGGTGAAAAAGTGTACTGGATGGAAAAAAGGTTGTTGGTAAAATCGCATTCCGGCTGGTTTGTCACCGGGAAATCGAGGCCCGGATCGAAAGGCGTGTCCTGCGAGCCGTCGTCGTTGAACATCGCCCAAAGGGTGCCGCCGGGCGGCAGCGGCACTTCCAGCAACCACTCGGCGCAGGAATCAGCGGGCAGCGCGAAGGGCATTGTATAAGCGTTTCCGAAAGGCGCGGCACTGACCGCAACCGGATCGCCGGAATACCACTGCAGCGGGGCGCCCGCCGGCAAAACACCGCCGCCGGTGTTGCAAATTTGCAGGTAAACGAGCAGACTGTCGCCCCGACAGCGCAGCGAATCCACGGAAACGGCAGCATCGGGCACGCACACGTTGTCGCCCTGACACTGACAATCGGCATCGGCGCAATCGGGCTGGCCGTCGTAGTCGTCGTCGAAGCCGTTGCCGCAGATTTCGATACAGGGCAACTCATTGTCGCAATAGGCCTGAAAAGGCAAAACCGCATCGGTCAGTACCAGGGGAAATGGCGCCACGGGGATATCGCTGTTCGTAACCGGTCTGTTGACCGGCAAAAGTGCGACGGGTGGCACGATACCCGGCGTGGTTGCGGCATCGCTCAGGTCGCAATTGTCGGGCTGCCGGGGATCAAAAAGCAACAGGTAAAAAGCCGTGTCGTACACGAAATTGCTAACGCCGGCTACCCTGCCGTCGGGGGCTTCCGTCAGTCCCGTGATGCCGTGAAAAAGGTACGCCGGCCCGCCGCCGGTAAATCGCCGGGTCCAACGCGTAGAACCGTCGTCGTTGATCCGCATCAGGATGTGTTCGAGGTTCAGGTTCATGTTGAACAACCAGCCGTCGCCGGGGTAGTAGCGGACGTATTGCTGCACGAACTGCGGGGTTTCGAAGCTTTTTGTCCACAAAAGAGCGCCGCTTGCACTGAAATGCAACATCACCAGCGCGTTCTCTTCGGGCGGCCCTATGAACTGATGGGTAGCCCAGATGGTAAAACTGCCGTCGGGGTGCTGGTTGCACCGGGTCAGGCCCAGGCCATTCAGGGCTGGATCGCCCACGAACACCATTTCCTTCATCTCGACAATCTGTTGTCCATCGGCTGAAAGGATAAAATAATGGGAGCCCACGACGGTCACGACGAGGTTGTTGCTGCCGTCGCTGGCGGGGCTGATATGGCTGGCGGTGATCGTGGTAAATGATTTTTGCCAAAGCAGGTTGCCGTCGCTGTCGAGCCGGAAGAGATACGCCGTGTAATTGAGGCCATGAATGAGCACCGCGATATCCCCGTTGGGCAACACCGCCAGGTGATCGAGGCCGATGTAGGCGGGGTGATCGCTGCCCGGCACGTCGAACGAACGGGCCCAGAGCACGGCGCCGTCGGGTGTAAATTTTGCGGTTACACAAAGATCGGCCGAAGAATAGGCGACCCAGTTTCCGTCGGGTGTTTCCAGAATTTTGTGAAAATACCGGTTGTCGGCTTTTTTGGCCCACTGGAGTTGCGCGGCTGAATTCCATTTTGCCAAAAGGCCGACATTGACGGTCGTGTTTTTAAAAGAACCTGCGCCAAAAATGTCGCCCGTTGTGTGAAACAAGGTTGAATTGATCGCCGCTTTTGGGTATCCAAATTCGCCCGAACGGTAATGCCCCAGTTTGACCAGGCCGCCGCAAGGCCCTTCCACCTGCACGGCCACGGCCGCCTGATCGCTGCAGAAACCGTTGCCCGCCGTGAGCGCCACGGTGTACACGCCGGGTGTGTTGAATTGATAAACAAGGCTTTGCGTATTGCCGGCCGGTACGCCGTCGACCATCCATTGCCAGCTGAGGGCATTGACGGAATTGTCTGAAAAACTGACTGTTTCGCCCGGTAGTATCTGGGTCTGGCTCGCCGTCAGGGCCGCTTCGACGGGGCAGGTCACGACGTACGCCGCATCCAGTTCTTCCGTGCAATTGGCGTCGGCGTTCGAGGCGATCAATGCCACGTTGTACACACCCGGAGCGCCGAAGGTGTACGCGGGCGCGGGGGCATTGCTGATCAAAACGCCGTTGACGTACCATTCGTACTGCGTGGCGCCGGTTGTTGTGTTGACCAATTGCACTAGCTCGCCCGACAAGCCCGAGGGCGGATCGAGCGCGAATGCCGCACTGATTAGTTGCGTGCAGGGGTCCTGGCAGCCATCCGATTCCAGCAGGCTTTTTCGGGCAAATGCGAGCACGTCCTGCATGCGGTCGCGCTGGCCGGCAGTGAACCCTTTGTAACACAATAAGTTGGAGTAGTCCATAAAATTCCAGCTCAGGTCGTCCACGTCGCCCGAAAACGGATTGGGCGCCGGGGCATCGGCGTCAGTATTGCAGGAATTGAAAGGGCAAATGCTGTGCTGGGCCTGATCGGGCGGCGTGTCGCAGACGCGGTCGCCGTCGAGCAGGCAATCGCCGTTCGGGCAGCCGCCCTCGAAGGTGTGGTATAACCCGAGATAATGGCCCATTTCATGGATCAACACGGCATTGGCAGCCGGCTCAAACCCCAGGAATTCGGCCTCGCACACCATACCGTCGAAAGGGCTGCCGTGCGAAAAAGGCAAGTAGGCATAGCCTGCGACGCCCGGCCCCTGCGAGGCGCTCGTAATCGAGGCCACCACCCAAATATTGATGTAGCGCGTCGGGTCCCAGCGAATCAGGTCTTTGAGATCGAGATCCTGATACTCCATGACGATGTTGGTGAGCGGCGATTCGGTGCGGGTAATCCCGCTGGTCGCCAAGCCTTCGGGCGTTCGTTTGGCCAGGCAAAATTGTATGCCCGTGGCTTCTCCTTCCTGGTTAAAATAACCGGTATGCGCAAATGCGTCGTTGAGGTGACCCAGCGCCGCCAGAATCTGCGCGTCGGAAATGTTTTCCGCGCCATTGTTGTGCACCACGTGGAATACAACGGGCAGCGTGACCGACGGGTATTTGCCGCCGGCCGCCGTTTTTTCGGGGTCGGTTTTTTGCCGGTAAAAAAGGTCTTCCATGTCGGCCAGTTGCCGTGCCCACGCGGGGTTGGCCGAAAACAAGGCCTCTTGCGCGGCAGTCATGCCGCATGAGAAATGATTGTTTTTGGGGGTCGCGGCAGGCAATTCTGCCCATTTAATTTGTGCACTGGCGCCCAACGGGAGCAGGAGGAATACCAGAAAACGAAGCATTATGTCGAGTTTGCAACAAGATGCCAGCGCAATATCAAATGCTGCCCCCGGCCGACATGCGCGTTTCTGAATTGGTAAAATATCGGTGTCATATCGGTGAATTGGTTATTTGGTGAATTGGTTATTTGGTGAATTGGTTATAAAAGGGTTGCTGCTGCGCTGGGGTTGGGTATGCTTTTGCGGGTTAGTTACCAGCGCGGCGGCCATACGTGGCTACAAATGCGGGATTTCTCCGAAATCCTGTGTCATACCTTCTGAGGTATTAGACTGCACTCGCAATCTTCCCTGAAATGCGAGCAGTAATACCCCTTTTATAACCAATTCACCCAATAACCAATTCACCGCTCAATCACCCCATTTCAGCCCGCACCGGCTAAATCCCTGAAATGTGAGCAGTAATACCCCTTTTATAACCAATTCACCAAATAACCACTTCACCGCTCAATCACCCCATTTCAGCCCGCACCGGCTAAATCCCTGAAATGGGAGCAGCAGCAACCCTTTTATAACCGATTCACCAAATAACCAATTCACCAATTCACCACTCATTCACCGAACAATCACCACCTCACCCTTTATCACCTGCCTGTCGCCGTTGGCAAAGCGCAGTTCGACGTGGTACACGTACACGCCGGCCGGCAGCTCGCGGCCGCGAAAACGGCCGTCCCAGCCCAGGGCGGGGTTGTTGGGCGGGAAGTTTCGGCGCTCGAACACCATAGCCCCCCAGCGGTCGAACACCTGGAGTAGTTCTATTTCCTGCAGTTCGGGGCCGCCATACACGGTGAAATTGGCGTTCTCCGCCGGCCCGCCGGGGCGAAATGCGTTGGGGCGGTACACTTGGCCGGCGCGTACGTCGATGCGCAACTGGGCGGTTGCCGTACACCCTTCGGGAGTCGTGACCGTCAGGCGAATCAAAGTCGTGTCTTCCAGATCGAGGATTTGGAACAACTGGTTTTGCGCGGGAAATAATGGTGCGGGCTCCCATTCCAGTCCCGACAAAAGGGTGCCGGCCGGTTCAATTTCAGCCGTCAGACTAAGTATTTCGCCCGGTGAAACGGGATTGACAGAAGCCGTCAGATCGAGTTGCAACAACGCCGGCTCGCCCACGACGACGGAATCCTGCGCCAGACACCCGGCGGCGTCGCGCACCCGGACGGTGTAGCCCCCCGGCGGCAAATCGACAAACAGCGGCTCCGGGCCAAACGCTTGCTGGTTGAGCGCAAATTCAAATGGCGCCGCGCCGCCGCTCACGCTGTCGACCCGTACCACGCCATCGCTCCACCCGAAACAGGATACCGAATCGGCGCCGAGCCACACCCCTCCGATGCCTTCCGATACGCCGACCAGTATCGTGTCGGCTGCTGAACATCCGTTGATTTCATCAATTACCAGCAGGCGGTAGCGGCCCGGTACGTTGGTCGCCCAGACAGCGCCCGTGCCAACAGTGGTCCACAGCCCGCCCTGCTCCTGCGACCATTCCAGCTGAATATCCGGACCGGAAGAAGAACCGGTTCCGTCGAGCACGACGGCCGATTGATCGCAGGGTATTTGTACGGCCGCATTGGCAATAACGGCGAGGGGCGTCAGGGTATCGATTCCGACCAGCAGCGTTTGCACAGCCGTGCAACCGGAGGGATGGGTTGCGGTGACCGAATAAATACCCGCAAGATCGACTTGCTGAATGGCGCCCGAGAGCGCGACGCCGGAAGGTGTTTGCCACGTATAGGCGAAATTGCCGGGTGCGGCACTTGCCCCGACCACTGGCGTCGCGCAGGTAATCAGGCCACTTTCGAGACCGAACGACACGGGAATGTCCACAGCCGGTACAGCGTGTGTTTGCTGTAAGGTGCAACCGTTCGCGTCCGTCAGGGTAAGGGAATAGTCGCCCGCGGGCAAGTGATCGACGGCCGTACCGGTCGCACCATTGGACCACAACACCTGGTAAGGTGCAACGCCGCCCGAACCTGTCAGGACAAGCGCGCCGGTTTGTTGTCCGCAGGTGTCTGCATCGTGCGCAACGCCGGCCGACAAGGGCGCCGGCTGCGTGATGTCATAATTTACCTGTAAAGTACAACCCGCAGCGTCGGTAAGCACGAGGGCATAAGGGCCTGCCGCGAGACCGGTCAGGACAAGCCCCCCGGCGCCGTTCGACCACGACGATTGATAGGGCGGGGCGCCGCCTTCCACCTGAAGGGCAATCTGACCCGAATTTTCACCAAAACATGGAACAGGAATAATTTGAGCAGATAAAATCTGCGGCGGACTGGTAGCGGCAACGGTAAAGGTATCCGCCGAGGTGCATCCATTGGCATCGCTCACCAACACGCCATAGTCGCCGGGCAGGAGTTGTTCCCGGACGGGACCTGTGCCGCCGTCCGACCAGTCGAAGTTGAAAGGCGGCGCGCCTTGCGACACGGCAATCTCGATACTTCCGGTTGGCGACGAACAACCCGCCGGCTCGACCTGGGCGCTCAGAAAGGGCGGCGCGGCAACAGTGACCCGCAGCGAATCGCTGACGAAACAATTGCCCGAGCGGCCCGTCACCCGCAGGGTCAGGGCGCTGTCGGGCGCGGCAATTACGTTTGGGCAATCGGGGCAGGAGAATTCGGAGAGCGGCGCCCAGTTTACCTCGTCGAAGCCCGCGACCGACAGTGCGATGGCGTCGCCGGGACAAATAATCCGGTCGGGACCCAGGTCGAGCGGGAGCGCAGTTTGCAGGTCGATATGCACGGTATCGGTGTACAAATTGCCGCATACGTCCCAGGCGTCGAGCCAATACACCCCGGGGCCGAAGGCGGTAAAGGAACTGTCGGCCGAACCATCGGCCCAGCGGTAGCGCGCAAAGCCGCCGCCGCCGCTGAGTACGGTCACGCTGCTGTTGCAGAGCAGCAGGTCGGGGCCGAGATCGAGAGAAGGCGCAGAATAATTGACCTGAAAGGAAAACAGGTTGTTGGCGTAGCCGCATTCGGCGAGGGTGGTTGCCGGGAAATCCTGATCGGGGGTAAAGGGTGTGGGCAGCGAGCCATTGTCGTTTAACACGCCGAAAATCAGCCCGTTGGGTGGCACAGGCAGATCGAATGCGACATTCAGGCAGGTATTGGCGGCTATTTTTTCAGGTAAAAAATAAGGGCTGCCGTAGGCGGTTGCCACGCTGGCGACAGGGTCGCCCAGGTAAAACTGGACGGGCGTATTGACCGGTATTTCCGCGCCGGCCGAATTGCATACCCGCAGGTGTACGCGCAACATACCATTCTGGCAAACGACCGAATCGAGCGTCGCCGTCGCGTCGGGTACGCACACGTTGTTGGGGCCGCACTGGCAATCGGGGTCGGCACAATCGGCCAGGCCGTCGTTGTCGTCGTCTTGCCCGTTGTCGCAAATTTCAGGGCAGCCGGCAGGCGCGGTGCATTTCGGCTCAAATTCAAGACTGAGGTCCTCAAACACCAGGTTGAAATCGCCGAACGGAATGTAGGACGGTATGATTGATTTGGTAATGGGTTGAATATTGACCGGCGGCTGGAAAGCCGGCGGCAGAATGAAATCGACCAGATCGCAGGCGGCATCGTCCTGCGGATCGAATATCGTCAGGTACATCTTGTAATTGGGGGTGTTGTTCATGCCGGCCACCCTGCCGTCGGGCGATTCTTCCAAGCCCGAAAAACCGGTGAACACATACGCGGGGCCGCCGCCGGTGAAACGTTTGGTCCAGCGCGTGCTGCCGTCTTCGTTAAGGCGCAGGGCGATGTGTTGCAGATCGACGTTGAGGCTGAGCAGCCAGCCGTCGCCGGGGTAATATTGTTCGAAATTTTGAGCCGCGCCGCTGTTGTCAAAACTGCGCAACCAAAGCAGGTTGCCGGAGGGTGAAAAGTGGTACAATACCAGTCCGACGTCGTTGTTGGGCAGGGTGGTACGGGCCCAGAGGGAAAAACTGCCGTCGGGGTGCTGGTTGCCCCGGATCAGTTCGGCGTATTGCCCCTGGCCGAGGGTAAAAACCGGCTCGCGGATGTTCAGAATTTGTCCGTCGGGCGATACCACGAAGTAGTAATCCGAAAAGATGAATACCCAAAGGTTGTTGCTGCCGTCGTAGGCCGGGCTGATGTTGCAACCGGTATAACCGCCGAACGATTTTTGCCAAAGCAGGTTGCCGTTGGCATCCAGGCGAAACAGGTAGGTCGTGTTCTGGTTGTCGGCGATAAAACAACAGGCAATATCGCCGTTCGGCATGATGGCCAGGTGGTTGAAGCCCAGGTAGGTCGACAGGCTGCCCGAGATCGTGAAGGACTTGGTCCAGAGCACCGTGCCGTCGGGTTTTATTTTGGTCAACAAACAAGGCGAGCCAATGGCATAGGCGACCCAGTTGCCGTCGGGGGCTTCGAGCATTTTATGAAAATAGCGCCCCTGAACACCTTTGACCCACTGGAGTTGCGCGGCGCCGTTCCATTTGGCAAGCAGACCCTTATAATTGTCGAAGCCGACCGGCAAAACCCCGGCGCCAGCCACGTCGCCTGCCTGCGAGAACAGGGTGCTGTGCAGGATCAGTTTGTTGTAAACCGGATCGGTGGAGTGGTACTCCCCGAGTTCCATCAACCCCGTACAGGGCGCTTCCACCCGAATGGCTACGGCCGCCTGGTCGGTGCAGGCGCCGTTGCCTGCCGTCAGAACGACAGTGTAAATACCGGATGAAGAAAAGGTGTAACTGAACCCCGGATTTGTACCTGCAGGGACGCCGTTGAGAAGCCATTGCCAACTGTTGGCGCCTGTACTCGTATCGGTAAATACCACTGTTTCACCGACGGAAATGACGGTTTCACTGGTTATAAATCCCGCATTGACCGGACAATCGACCACGTGATAAATCGAGTAGGAGCCGCTGCAATTCGGGTCGCTATTGGCGGCAATCAGTTCTATGTGATAGGCGCCTTCTTGCCCAAAAGTGTAAAAGTTGTCGGTGAAAGGGCCAATGGGTGCGCCTTCTACAAACCATTGATAAGTCGTCGCGCCCGTGGTTTGATTCACCAGTTGTATCTGCTGCCCCGGTACCGAAACCGCTGGCACGGCTTGAAACAAACACTGAATCGGTTGCGTGCAGGGGTCGAGGCAACCGTCGGAATCGAGCAGGCTTTGCCGAACGGTTTCTACCACGCCCTGCATACGGGCCGCTTGTCCGGCAGTGAACCCCGCGTAACATTCCAGTGCCGAATAGTCCATGAAATTCGTCGTCGGGTCGTCGGCGTCGGTGCTGAACGGGTTGGGCGCCGGGGCGTCGGCGTCGGTGCTGCACGAGTTGAACGGACAAACGCTGTGTTGCGCCTGATCGGGCGCCGTATCGCATACGCGGTCGCCGTCGAGCAGGCAGTCAGCATTGGGGCAGCCGCCCTGGAAGGTGTGGTAAAGGCCCAGGTAATGCCCCAGTTCGTGCACCAAAACCGAATTGCCGGCCGGGTCGGCGCCAAGGAACGAGGCTTCGCACACGATCCCGTCTTCGGCTTCGCCGTGTGAAGAAGGAAAATAGGCATACCCCGCCACGCCCGGGCCCGAGGAGGCGCTGTTGATGCCCGCCACAACCCAAATATTGATGTACCGCGTCGGGTCCCATCGGATCAGGTTTTTGAGCGCCAGGTCCTGGGTTTCCATCGTGAAATTGGTCAAGGCCGATTGAGTGTGCGTTATGCCGGTCGTGGCGGCTCCGTCGGGCGTGCGCCGGGCCAGGCAAAAACGAATACCCGTGTCTTCACCCTCGACGGAGAAATAGCCGGCATGGGCAAAAGCGTCGTTGACCTGATCGAGCGCGGCCAGTATCTGGAGGTCGCTCAGGTTTTCGGGGCCGTTGTTGTGAATGATGTGAAACACCACGGGCAGGGTGTACGCCGGTGCGCCTTTGGCAGCGGAATTGGACGACCCGGAGGCCATTTGGTACCATCGGTCGTCCAGTTCAGCCTGCCGCGCGGCGCGTTCGGGGTGTTGTTGCCAGAGTTGTTGCTGCGCCGCAGCCTGGCCACAGGTGAGTGTGCGTTGCGGTGCGCGGAGGGGTTCCGGCAGTTTGACTTGTTGGGCAAATGCGAAAAAAGGCGAAAAAAGAAAGAATAGGGCAATACGGTGCAAGACGTTCATGGGAAGTCGCTTTTTGTTGCAACAGACGCAGCCGGTGCGCGCAGTGCTGCCCGTCAATTGGCAAAGATCATCTCCCGGCTGTCGAGCGCCTGTCCGTCGACAAACAGGGTGTAAGCGAAGGCGCCGCGCACGCCGTATCCGTGGGTGTACAGGAGTTCATTGAGCCCCGGATGCATTTCGACGGGTATCTGCGCAACTGTTTTGCCCTGCATATCCGTGATTTGAACCCATGCTTTCCGGTAACGCGGCACCTCATTGACCCAAAAAGAAATCCAGGTCGCCTCATCGAAAGGGTTGGGGCGATTTTGAAACAGGCGGATATTGGGTTCGGTGTTGCTCCCCTTGTCGTGGGTTGCACTGACGTTTGTCGCCAGTTTTTCGCCGCTGAACAAACTCTCGATACCCTGCGCATCCACGCCGGCCACACTGACGATCAGGGCGCCCGTGGGATTGCAGGGGAACAGACCGGTGCTGCCGTTGAGGGTAAAAACAGTATCCCAGTCGTTGGCGGTGCTGCGCAGGGCAACGCGATAGACACCCAGGTTGGCCGGGTCGGTAATGGTGACGGTCAGTTGCGAGCCCGTGCGGTAAGCGGTGAAGTCGGTCGGCCGGGGCACAGCCCGGGCGATCATGGCGGCCGCGTTGCCATTGATGACAGCATTGCGGGCCAGGTAGTTGAATTGAACAAAAAAGGAATCGACGACCGTGTCGCCATCGGTGTCTACGCCGAGGATGTCGTCGGAGGTGTGCTGGCGGTCGTCGTACCCGGGGCCGTTGGAGGCGTCGCCGTGTTCGTTGGCGGCGGTAAATCGCATGGCCGGATAGCCTTTTTGCCGGAACGGAATATGGTCGCCGCCCCTGCCCGTGCGGTCTTCGGGCGACATAATCCGGATGGTCATGGGTATGGCGGCAGTGGGCAGCAGGTTTTCCTGGTATTCCAGTTTGATGTAGCGCGCCAGTTGTTTATGCGGTGAATTGAACGACAGGGCCGAGAACAGCCGCACGCTCGTGGAGTCGACGTCGTTGAAGCCCGGACAGGATGGCGGGGAGGAAGTTTGTCCGCAAATGACGCCGCCGATCACGTCGTTGTTCAATACGGCGCGCAGTGGAATACCTTTTGTTTGTACGTATTGGCCAAATGCCTCGGCGCCGTACAGGCCCTGTTCTTCGCCCGTGGTGAGGCAAAAAACGATGGTGTGAGCGAAGGTGTATTTCGCCATCACACGCGCCAGTTCGAGCACCAGGGCGGTGCCGCTGGCGTTGTCTTCCACGCCCTCGGCCGGACAGTCGACGTCGCACAAAACATCGCAACGGCTGTCCATGTGCCCTTCGATCAGGATGACGCCGGGGTTACTGGTGTCGGCGCCGGGCAGCACCGCGATCACATTGGCGTGGCGCCCCATGCCGCAGATGTCTTGGTCGAACTGGAGGTACGACACGACCAGCCGGTCTTCGTTTTCGGCGCTGAACTGCTGAAATTGCTGAAACGCCCAGCGGCGGGCAGCCCCGTAGCCGCTGGTATTGCTGATCGTATCGCTGCCGGTGTTGCGCGTGCCGAACTGGCTCAGCCGGATAATGTAGCTTTTGAGGCTATCGGGCGAAACGCCCTCGGCAATTCCGTCGGCGATGATGCCCGGATCGGTGATGGCCGTTCCGGCCGCATAATCTGCCGGATTGTAATTGCCGAGCATGATTTGCTCCGCAACCGGATTGGTTGACAGGATATTGGTCTGGCCCGACAGGTAGCAGGGAAGGGCCAGGAGGGTCAGTACGCGAAGAAGTGTAGTCATGACACGGGTAATTTTCCCGCTAAAATACACATTCTGACCTTGGAAGTCAGGCTTTCCGGTGTGCACCGAAATAAGGCAGCGCCAGGTCTTTTTCCGATACGATCACCTTGCTCAGATCAAACTGCCAGTCGATGGCCAGTTGCGGATCGTCGTAGCGCAGCCCGCCTTCCGCGACTTTGGCGTAATAGTTATCGCATTTGTAACAAAACTCGGCAGTTTCGCTCAATACGATGTAGCCGTGCGCAAAGCCGCGCGGTACGAACAGTTGTTTTTTGTTTTCGGCGCTGAGGCGGATACTGAACCATTCGCCGTAATGGGGAGACCCTTCGCGCAGATCGACGGCTACGTCGAGTACCTCGCCTTCCACTACGCGCACCAGTTTGGCCTGGGCGTGTTCGCCGGTTTGGTAGTGCAGGCCGCGCAACACCCCGCGCACGGAGCGCGCCTGGTTGTCCTGCACAAAATCGGCGTGTATACCCATATCGGCCCATACCCGGCGGTTGTAGCTTTCAAAAAAATAGCCGCGTTCGTCGCCAAAGACGCCGGGTTCGAAGACGATCAGATCGGGTATAAAGGTTTCTGTAAATTTCATGGTCGGAGAATATTGGCGCAAAGTTGGCAAACCGGGCTTGGAGCACCCCAAACAGATCGCGCTTATTTTTTACCAATTTTAGGTTAGGCTATTAAAAATAGTAGGTAGAAATGCCCGAAAACAGTCCTGCATGGTCATTTCTCATGTGACGGGCACGGAATTTGTGTCGTCTAAATCGTCCTTATGTGCGACGATAAAAGACAGGTTACCAGCTAAATGAAACATCTTTTGGAAATTGCTCAACTCATCAATCGGGTCAAAGGCCGGAAAGGCAGCGCCCTGGAGGAGAGTTTTGGCGGACTAAGCAGCAAAAACAGCAAATTCAACGAGTTTTATGAATCCTTGCTGGCCGGCCGTTACAAAAACGACCGCGATGCCGCTACCCACCTGTACGGCTGTAGCCCGACGGATGATCGCTATCGTCAGTTAAAGTCTCGTTTCCGCAAACGTTTGCTCAACCTGCTTTTTGCGCTCGATCAGGTACAAACGCCTGTTGTCGCTTACGAACGCGCCTATTTTCAGTGCAATAAAGAGTGGGCGCTGGTCAAGATTCTCCTGTCGCAGGATGCGCCGCTCACCGCGGTCGAACTGGCCCGTTCGGTATTATCCATTGCACTCAAATATCATTTTACCGAACATGTTCTGCAAAGCGCCAGGGTATTGCGCGAATATGCCATGCAGCAAGGCAGTTCGCAGGATTTTTTGACCTACGATGGCTTGGTGCGGGAATATGGGCAGGTGTATGAGGCTGAAATCCGGTCCGAGACGATCTGCATGCACATGGTTTACCAGCATCAGTATGCCTGTTCGGACACCGAAAAAGGTTTGTTTTCCGATGAGATGCAAACTGCCGGTACAGAATTGGAGCAACTATACACCCGGTTTAAAAGTCCGTTTCTGTACATGAGTTACATGGTCGTGCGGGCTTGTCAGTATGAAACCGAGCGCGATTGGAACAACATACTGAAAGTTTGCAGGGAATACGACCAGTTTCTGGCCGAATACCCCTACTATCAGCACCATAGCAAGACGGAAAAACTGTGGCTGAAAAAATTCGTGGCCTATCTGCACCTGCGCGACTTTATACGTGGCAGACAGGATGCAGAAAAACTGCTTCAGACCACCTCCGAAGGCGATTCTTTCTGGTTTGCCACCCTCGATCGCTATTTTCTCCTGGCCATGCACACGGGTCAGTTTCTGGAAGCCAAAAGAATTTTTGACCGGGCGGCTCAGCATCCAAAATTCAGAAAATTGCCGCCCGCCGAACGCGAGAAGTGGCAGATTTACGAAACGTACCTGGGCTTGTTTCAGGGAAGAATAGAGGATAGCGAAGGCGGGCGCTCCGTTCGCCTGGTGCCCGAATCATTGTTACAGACCAAAGACAACCGTTTGTTTGCCATGCACCAATCGGTCGTGCAGGTTGTCAGCGCGATCGCACAAGACAACCTGATCGGCGCGGCCGGGCAGATCGATCAGTTGAAGAGTCTGGTGAGTCGCCAGTTCAAGACCGAAGTGCCCGGCCGCACGATGCAGTTTATCCGTTTGTTACAGCATCTTGCCAAATCCGGTTTTACCGGTTTGCACCACAATGGCACCGCGCAGGCATTTGCCGAATTGCGCCGTATTCCGTTCCATTACAGCGGTGTGGCGCAGGACCTGGAGGTCGTGCCTTACGAGCGGATATGGGAGGAGATTGTGCAAAATCTGCAGAAAGAGCATGTTTAAATTTCCGTCACCGGGCTGCCGGCGGCATTGAAATTTAAACATGCTTTAAAAATATCCCTTAAAATTTCAGTCCCAGCGTCAGCACCAGGTCCGAGGTCGTATTGTCGGTGTCTACGGTCGGGGCGCCTGCATAAGGCGCCCGGATGGCGCCTTGTCCTTTGGAGAGGCGGTACCCCAGGTCGATGAAAAAGGCGTTGCCGCGTACGCCGAAACCGGCCGAGTAAGCCGTGTTGAATCCGGTTTCTCCTTCGTTGGGTTTGCCCAGCAGATTGACTCCGCCCCGGAGCCGGAACTGGTCGAGGGCCAGTTCGCCGCCAAAACGCAGGTTGACGACCTGCCGGTAGCTGTTCTGGATTTGCCGGTTGACGATGCGTTCGAGTTGTTCATTGCCGGTGCTCGACACGTCGGCGGTGAAGTTGTAACGGCTGGCGCTGTAATCCACGAGTTCTACGTCGGCGCTGATAAAGCCGTATTTGCGAAAAAGAAAAGCCGCGCTGCCGCTGGCCCGCCAGGGGGTGCGCAGGCGGTAGTCGAAGGTGCCGTCAAGCGACTGGTCGGTGTTGGAATTGGGGCCGCCGCCGTCGGTGTACTCGTAGGTAAACGTGTTGTAATAGTTGTCTGTAAGCCCCATCAGGGTGGGTGTGTGGAACGCAGCGCCCAGACGCACCAGCGGGTGCGGGCGGTAGATCAGGC
The DNA here is from genome assembly GCA_016787345.1 of Saprospiraceae bacterium. Taxonomy (GTDB): domain Bacteria; phylum Bacteroidota; class Bacteroidia; order Chitinophagales; family Saprospiraceae; genus M3007. The sequence goes on from JAEUUU010000012.1 coordinate 15,648, forward strand.
CCAGTTTCATATTGACGCCCACGCCTTGTGTGCGGAGGTATTCGGTGTATTGCAGGCGGTCGAAGTATTGCACCTGATCGGCAGCCAGATCGTTTTCCTCGTAGGTGCCGTCCAGTACGTAATTGACCACCGGTACGCCGATCGTCGCGCCGAGCATCAGTTTTTCGTCGTAGTTGCCGGCAAATGACAGCACCACTTCGTTCATGTTGCCCGAGGTTGTAATCGAATGGGCGTGGTTGATAATGGCATCGGGTGTTGTGGCAAAATCGTACGCCAGTTCGTCCACCTGCTCGCCGGGGTTGATGATCGGGTCGTAGATGGCGCCGGTATTGTAGGCCAGTTGAGCGCCGAAGGGATCGAACTGGTCTACCGGCCCGTTGGGTACGAAATCGGCGACTGCGGAAGCGTACAGGTCGTTCATGATCGAGCCGGCAGCAAGGCCCTCGTAATAAAACGACTGGTGAAAGCTGTTCTGGCGGTTGAACCCGATACCGACGTTGAAGGTGGTCCAGCGGCTGCCGATGGGGTTGGTATTGAACACGATGCCGGCATTACCAATGTTGAAATTGCTTTTCGACTCTTCGATATTTTCACTGCCGGGGAAGTTGGAAACCGTGTTGGAAAAGCGGAGCCCGGGGGTGACGACCAGTTCGTCGGAGCGAAACAGTGCGAGCCCGGCGGGATTCTGGCTCAGGGTGCTGAAATCGGCGCCCAAAGCGCCGAATGCGCCGCCTGCGCCGATAAATCGGGCGGTACCGCCGGGTTGCAGATAGGAATAGCGGAGCGCGTCGGTCACGTAGATTTCGTTAGCGTCCTGGGCATAGGTCAGATAGCCGGAGAGCAGGAAAAGTGCCGGCAATAAATATCGTTTCATGGTAAATTGAATGTGAAGTTTCTGGTTAAGGTGCGAATGCAAACCGGTCGCAGGGAGGGGGTTGGGGGAATAAAAAATGGGTGGAAAGAGGTGTCTGAACCGGTTTCCACCCATTGAATGAGGATGTGAGGATGCGAGGATTTGAGGATTTGAAGATGCGAGCAGAACGATTAACGCTTATAAACCTTCATCAACCCTCATCAACCTTCAACATTATCCTCTTCCGCCGCGGCCGCTGCTGTTGCTGCTTCCACCGCCGCTACGGCCGCCGCTATTGCCACCGCCGCTGTTGCCGCCGCTGCTGCGGCCGCCGCTGTTGCCACTGTCGTTGGAGCGGGTCGGGCGGTCGAAGGAGCGCTGTTGCGGTTCGCTGCGCTGCGGGCGGGATTCAGCCGGTTGGCGCTGCGATTCGCTGCGTTGCGGGCGGGTTTCAGCCGGCTGGCGCTGCGGTTCACTGCGTTGCGGGCGTGCTTCCTCGCGCGGTTGTTCGTACGAACGGCGGCTCGGGCGCGGCTCTTCGGCTTGCGGGCGCGTCTGGGCCGGTTGGCGCTGCGGTTCGGCCGGGCGAGAGGGGCGTGTCTCGGCCGGCTGGCGCGTCGGTTCGGTCGGGCGCGAGGGGCGCGTCTCGGTCGGCTGGCGCGTCGGTTCGGTCGGGCGGGCTTCCTGCGGCTGGCGTCCGCCTTGCGGGCTCGTCGGGCGTGCCTCTTGCGGGTTTCCCGAGGGGTTGCGTCCGGCCTGCGGCGTGCGGGTGGCATCGGCAGGCGTGTTTGGCGTGCTTTGGCGGCCGTCGACCTTGGATGTTTTGCCTACGGGCTCGCGGTCGCTTTCCACGGCTATGCGGCCGGGCTGGCGGCCGTTGAGTTCGATGGCGTTCGGCGTATTGCCGGCGGGGTTGAGGCGCCCGTTTTTGTCTTTGATCTGGACGTAACCGGGGTTGACCGAGGTGCCGCCGCGACGCGGACCCACGTAGGTCGTTTGATTAAAACCGCCGCCGTTGTTGTTGTAATAGTAGTTGTTGTTGACCCACACGTTGTTGTACGGGTTGCAGCCGTTCCAGGTCCAGTAGGGGTCATAGTAGAAGTTGTTACAGCCGTAGAAATTGTTCCAGGGGTTACCCCAGCCGCCCCAGGCGTTTCCGCCCCAGGTATTCCAGCCCCAGGAGTTCCAGCCCCAGCCCCAGTAGGGGTTACCCCAGCCGCCCCAGGCATTCCAGGAGTTCCAGCGATTCCAGCGCCGCCATTGGCGGTAAGACCAGTAATCGCCACCCATGACGTAGATAGACGTGCCGGGCATATAGAAGGGGTCGTACACCCAGAGGTCGGTGTAGAAGGGATCGTAATAGTCGTACACAACGGTCGGGCGGTGAAAACGACGCACACGCGACGAATACTCATAGGCGTACTCGTCTTCGTAGTCGTAGAATTCGCCGTCGTAGCCGTCGTCGCCGTCGTCGTAGCCCCGGCTGACATTATTGGCCGGCTGGCTCGTTTGAAAGTCGGCGGGAGGCGGGGCGTCGGTGCTCGGGTCGTAATAAACGTCGTCCGTTTGCGCACCCAGCTGGGTGGCGAAGCTCGACATCCAGAACGCCAGGAACAGGAGGATCAGGGACTTATTGTTGACTTTCATGGTGGTGAGTGAATTTTTAGCGCGAGTGTCCGGTGCGCTTTTTACAGGATCAAAAGTATTACCTTTGCCCGCTTTTTTTGGTTAAAACGCCTTTAAAGTGCCTTTTTGCGGCCGTTAAAGTTCGCTTAAAACCTGACATTTCCCGGAACCAAATGTTAAAATCCGTTGATTCTGCAACAGGAGCGCGACCGGAAAGGTAGTTCGGGCATTTGAATAGAGTCTTTTTATTCAACAAAACCGGACCCCAAAAGTCGATTCGTTTCCTGTATTTTTTTCAAGTTACCAGCTTCCGCTTCACCGTTTATGGCAAAAGAAATTACACCCCGTTCAGAAGACTACTCGCAGTGGTACCTCGACATTGTACAAAAAGCCCGGCTGGCCGATAACTCGCCCGTGCGCGGTTGTATGGTAATCAAGCCACACGGCTTCGCTATTTGGGAAAAAATGCGCGACGCCCTGGACAAGATGTTCAAAGACACCGGCCACGTCAATGCCTATTTCCCGCTCTTCATTCCCAAAAGCTTTCTCTCCAAAGAGGCGGCTCACGTGGAAGGTTTTGCCAAAGAATGCGCCGTGGTCACCCACTACCGCCTGAAAAACGACCCCAACGGCGGCGGCGTCGTGGTCGACCCGGAAGCCAAACTCGAAGAAGAACTGATCGTGCGGCCGACCTCGGAGACGATCATCTGGAATACTTACCGCGACTGGATTCAGAGCTACCGCGACCTGCCCATCCTGCTCAACCAATGGGCCAACGTGGTGCGTTGGGAAATGCGTACCCGCGCTTTTTTGCGCACCGCCGAATTCCTCTGGCAGGAAGGCCATACCGCCCACGCCAGTGCCGAGGAGGCCATGAGCGAAGCGCGCCTCATGCTCGACGTGTACGCCCGCTTCGCCGAAGAATACATGGCCATGCCGGTGATCAAAGGCGTAAAAACACCCAACGAACGCTTCGCCGGCGCCGATGAAACCTTCTGCATCGAAGCGCTTATGCAGGACGGAAAGGCCCTCCAGGCGGGTACTTCGCACTTCCTGGGCCAGAATTTCGCCAAGGCCTTCGAGGTCATGTTCCTCAACAAGGAAAACCAGCAGGAGTACGTCTGGGCAACCTCCTGGGGCGTTTCCACCCGCCTTATCGGCGGCCTGATCATGACCCACTCCGACGACGACGGCCTCGTGCTGCCGCCCAAACTGGCGCCGATCCAGGTGGTCATCGTACCCATTCCGAAACCCGCGCCGGGCCTCACCGAAGTGGCGGAAAAAATTGCCGCCGACCTGCGCGCCAAAGGAGTTTCGGTCAAAATCGACAACGACGACCAGAACCGCCCCGGCTTCAAATTCGCCGAATACGAAATGATCGGCGTGCCGGTGCGCCTCGGCCTCGGCCAGCGCGACATCGACGCCGGCCAGGTGGAAGTCGCCCGCCGCGATACCAAGGAAAAATCCAGCGTGCCGCTCGACACCGTGGCCGACTACGTGGCCAATCTGCTCGACGAAATTCAGGTCAACCTCTTCAACCGCGCCAAGGCTTACCGCGACGAGCACATCACGCCGGTAAATACCTGGGAAGAATTTGTCGACGTACTCGAAAACAAGGGCGGATTTGCCTTTGCACACTGGGATGGCAGTACCGAAACCGAACTGGCTATCAAGGAAAAAACCAAGGCGACGATCCGCTGCATTCCGATCGACGGCAACGACGAAGCCGGCGCCTGCATCCTGACCGGTCAGCCGAGCAGCCGCCGGGTATTGTTTGCCAAAGCGTATTAAATTGGCAAGACCGGAAGAAAATCTTCAAGATTTTTTTGGGCACGCCATGACGCGAAGCGAGCTTGTCTGACAAGACAGCCTCGTTTTGCGTTTTGGCGTGTCTTCGTATTTTATTTCAAAAATTTCCCTTCAAACTTCCCGGTATTGCCCCGGTCGTCCCGAACGGTGAGCACCAGCGTATGCTCGCCCGGACCGATGCGCCCGTCGAACGTATGGGTAATTCGCGCCGATTTGCGATCGTACTCAAACAGTATCCATTGCCCGTCGACGGCGCCGCGAAAACTGAGGCCGTCGGCCGATTCGCCCACGGAGAAATTGTCGCGGATGCGGAACGACATACTCGTCTTTTTACGCAGGTCGGGGCCAAAAACAATGGGGGAGATCGTGGGCGGCTCCGTATCGGTCATGATACAGTAATCGCCAAAGTTGCGCACCCGCGTTTTCAGCCAGGCGCCATTCCAGTTGCCGCCGCAATTGGTCGGCTTGCCCCTGCCGCAACGGGCGACAACCGCCTTCGATTTGAGTTCGGGCGGCACCTGTTTTTGTGGCAAAATACCGAGGTCGAAATATTTGTGTACGGGCGTATTGCGGTCGTGCAAATGGTGCATGTTGGAATACACGCCCTGGCTTTCGTCGGGAGTGGTTTCGTATTGAAAGGCGAGGTTTTCGTACAGGGAACCGGCCGGCAGCGTCAGGGAAAAATCGGCCAGATCGATGTGATTTTCAACATTGTGTACCAGTTGGTACTGATAGGGCGCCGGTGTCGCTTGCTCGACAGGGTCGGCACGCAGCACCCAAAAAGTGATGCTGGCGGCGTTGCCGGCGGCGTCGACGGCTTTCAGGTTTACTTTAACCGGCTTGTCTTTGTAGATGGCGATAGCGCCCATAGCGTCGGTGCGCACGTAGTTGGAAAGGCGGTCGCCCGGCAGCACGAAACAGCGGTGAAACCAGGCGCCGAAACGCTCGCGGGCGGCATAGTCTGCGTGGGCATTGAGGTAGCGGGTTTCGTCGAAATCGAGTTGCTCCATGCGCCATTCGTACACCGGCTGGTCGTCGGCGCTGACGCGCAGGGCAAACACGCCGTTGTCGTTGCGAAAGGCGCCGATGGCGTCGTAGGTTTTGACGCCGAAGCCTACCCGCCAGGCAGCAAGCCGAACGGTATCGCCGGCAGCAGGGCCGTACGTGCCGTCGGGTTTGCGTTTGATCGGGAATGCTTTCCCGGTCAGAATTTCGCGGCTTTCATTGAGGAAATAAACTTTCATATCGCGCAACTCGGGCGCGGCCTTGTCTTTGTCGGGCAGCCCGAACAGCAGAGGATTCAAGGCGCGATCGGTGGCGCTGTGCCGTACTTCGAAATGCAAGTGAGGGCCGGTGGAGCCCCCCGTATTGCCCATTTTGCCAATCTCTTCCCCTTGTTTGAACTTGAACTGGCCGTCCGGCGGGTTCAGATTAACTTCGAAACGCTGGCTTTTGTACTGCGCATCGCGGACGTATTTTTCGATTGCGGGTGCAAATTTGTCGAGGTGCGCGTACACTGTCGAGTAACCATTGGGATGCCGGATGTACAACACGTTTCCGTAACCGCCAGCCTGCACTTTGATCCGGTCGACGTAGCCGTCGGCCGCGGCATATACCGGTTGCCCTACCCTGCCGGTCCGGCTTTTCAGATCGAGGCCGGAGTGGAAATGGTCGTCGCGCAACTCTCCGAAAGTGCCGGTCACGCGCATGATCTCGTCTTCCACCGGCATTTGAAAATAATCTTTGGGATAATAGGCGGCGATGGTTTCCGCATCGGGCAGTGGCGGCGGCGCCCCCGCGCTTGTGAAAATGCCGGTCGGCCACAATAAGATCAGGCAAAGCACCGGCACAAACCAAATTTTGTACATGGCTGACGATTTTTCAGTTACAAGGGCAAATTAAAGGAAAAATCAGCCAAAAATTGGAGAATGGGTGGTGAATAAGTGGTGAATTGGTGAATCGGTGAATTGGTTATAAAAGGGGCGTTGCTGCTCCCATTTCAGGGATTTGGCCGGCAAAAGCATACCGAACCCGAGCGCAGCAGTAACCCTTTTATAACCAATTCACTCATTCACCAATTCACCACTTATTTACCACTAACTTCCGCACCTGCATCAGTTGTTCGTTGCCGATATGGAGCAGGTAAATGCCGTTGGGCAGGTCGGAGAGCTGGATTTGGCCGTTCCAGCTGCCTTGCTCCGGTGCGATGTTTTGTTGCAGGAGGAGTTGGCCGTTGAGGTCGTACAAGCGGAGGGTAGCCGCCTGGGCGCCGAGGCCGTCGATTTGCACGTTGGTCGTGTGAGCGGCCGGATTGGGCCATACGCGGAGGGTAGCGGAAGCAACTTCCGTCAGGCTGCCGCGTTCTTCGGCAGTGGCGGATTTGAGGGCGCTGTCGTCGTTGCCCACGAGGTTGGTCGCGGTTTTGAATTTGCGCCAGCCGGTCCATTTGCTGTGTGTCGTAGCCGAGCAGTTGGCCCGTACCTTGAATTTGTAGCGGGTGTTCGGGCTGAGTCCGGTGAGCAGGTAGGAGTTGGTCGTCACGGTCGTTGTGATCTGGAAGGGGTTGGCGCCTTGCTGGATGCGTTCCACTTCGAGGCTGTAAGAGATGACGCCGGGTACCGAATCCCAGGTCAGGAGTGCGGAGTTGGAGGTGATATTGACGGCAAACTGGTTGGTAGGTTTGGCGCAACCGCCGGTACCGCCGCCGCCGGGAGGACCACCCAGCGTTCCGTTGAAATACTGCCAGGCCGACCAGTCGCTTTGCGCGCCGGCTGCGCAACGGGTGCGCACTTTGAATTTGTACAACACGCCGGCTTGCAGGTCGGTTACGACATAAAACGTATCGACAGAGGAAACTTCGAGATGGAAGTTACTGGGTACATTCTGTTCGTCTTCGATCTCGATATCGTACTGCACAGCACCGGAGACCCCGTTCCATTTCAGGGTAGCGCTCGTGCCCGAAAGGGCTGCCGTCAGGCCGACCGGTGCAGCGCAATCGCCGCCGGTACCGCCGCCGCCATTGCCGCCACCGTTGCCGCCGCCGGAGCCATTAAAGAACAACCAGGCCGACCAGTCGCTCTGACCGTTGCTGCAACGGGCGCGCACTTTGAACTTGTACAACACGCCGGCTTGCAGGCCCGGAAGCGCGTAGGTTGTGCTGGTTGTGCTGTCTTCGAGATGGAAGGTACTGGGGTTGTTTTGCTCGTCTTCCACTTCGATGTAATATTTGACGGCGCCTTGCACTGCTGCCCAACTGAGGGCGGCTGTACCACCCGAAACGCTGGCTGTCAGGCCGGAAGGAATGGCGCAATCGCCGGAACCTCCGCCGGTACCACCACCGCCTGTGCCGCCACCGCCGTTGCCGCCGGATGCCGTGAAAAAGAACCATTCCGACCAGTCGCTTTTGTCGCCGCCGCAGTGGGTGCGCACCTTGAATTTGTACAACACACCGGCTTGCAGGCCCGTGAGCACGTAAGTATTGCCGGTTACGGTTGTTTCGATGTGGAAAGTGCTGGGGTTGTTTTGCTCGTCCTGGGCTTCCACGTCGTAAGAAGTAGCGCCGCTGACAGCGCCCCAGTTGAGGGTGGCGGAGCCGCCAGCGTTGTCGGTTACGTTGAGGCCGCTCGCGATGTCGCATGTCAGGCAGATGCCGGAGGGCGGGAAGGTAGACGGAGCGGCCGTACCGAACGACCAGAGTCCGAAAACCAGAAGAAGGATAGAGAAGAATCGTGTTTGCATAGTGTTGAAATTTGGACTGATTGATACTTGATTTGACGCCAACGTTTCCCGGCCGGAATAAGCGTTGGCCTGGATCAAATGTGGTATCAGTCCGTACGCCTGCACAACTCTTTGCATCCGAACGGGAAGGAAAACACGACTCAAGCGGAAGAAACCGGCTTTAAATAAAAAATCCTTATCCGGCGATCGATACCCCGATCAGTTTGCCGATTCCGAAAGTGATCGCGGCGGCCAACAGCCCAAACACCACCTGACGCATACCCGAAAACCAGATGCTTTTGCCGGTAAACAGGGTGATGGCCGACCCGATCAGAAACAACCCGACCGTACTGGCGACAACACTGATGAGTATGGCCGTATTGCCTCCCCCCCAGAAAAACGGCGCCAGTGGGATGATCGCTCCGATCGCGAACAGGACAAACGAGGTGATCGCCGCTTCCCAGGCCGAACTCTTCAATTCTTCGGGATTGATGCCCAGTTCTTCCTTGACCAGCACTTCATGCGCGTGTTCGCGGTCCGACATGATCTTGGTCGCCATATCGTGGGCCTGGGTTTCCGGTATGCCTTTGGCCATGTAAATCAGTGTGATTTCTTTCAATTCACCTTCCGGATTGCTCATAATCTCTTCCATTTCAAGGGCCATCTGCCGTTCGTAAAGTTCCTGGGAGCTTTTAACCGAAATCCATTCCCCCAGGGCCATCGACAATGCGCCGGCCAGCAAACCCGCGGAGCCGGCGAGGAGCACCTCGCTTTGCCCGCTGGTGGCCCCGGCCACGCCCATCACCAGGCTCATGTTGGACACCAGCCCGTCGTTGGCGCCGAGTACGGCTGCGCGCAAAGCGTTGCCGCCCACCGATTTATGCCGCCCCTCGATGCGGGAAAGATTCTCGCCGCTGACCTTGTGGCGGCTGGTCATCAGGGATTGCAGAATTTTAATGTGGTTGCCTTCGTCGCCCCGCGCAGGCTGGTTTTGCGCTTCTTTCTGTTGTACGGCCGCGCGGGCGATGCTTTTTTCGGTATCCATCAGGACGCCGATGATGTAATCGTAGCCCAAAACTTTCCCGATCCGGTTGAGGGTGCGGGCGCGCCAGGAGGGTTGGGGCAAGACCAGATCAGGCAACTGCTGGCGAAGATGGGTCAGCATGTGGCCGGCGTGCTCCGCTTCTATGTCGGCCAGATTATCAAATACCGCCGCAATGCCCTTGTCATCTTCGGCGGCAGCAATTTTTCGATACAGGAAAGCGGCATCCACCTCGGTTTGGAGGCTGGCCAATGCGGTATTGCGATCGGGCTTGTTCATGTTAAGATCAGGTGAAATAACAAGACGGATGCATCGAGGTCTATCTTTGCACCTTGTAAAGGTACAATTCAGTATATCCTAAGCATACGAGCAGCAGCCATACGCACCGCTGATTGATGTCATTGCCCATCGTCCATTTCCTACCCATGATAGACCCTACCGCGTATCTCAAACCCCGAAAGCTGCACTACTACCGCCTGATCTGGTTCAAACACGATCTTCCTGCCGGCTTGAGCGTATTTCTGGTCGCGCTGCCCTTGTGTCTGGGCATTTCGCTGGCATCCGGCGCGCCTTTGTATGCCGGCATTTTATCGGGGGTGATCGGCGGTATAGTCGTTTCGCTGGTGAGCGACTCCCAATTGGGGGTTTCCGGGCCGGCCGCCGGACTCACGACCGTGGTGAGCGCATCGATCATCGGGCTGGGCGATTACCGCGTATTTCTGCTGGCGGTATTTTTCGCCGGATTGTTTCAGCTTAGCCTTGGCGTGCTGCAACTGGGCACGGTTGCGCGCTATTTTCCTTCCGCCGTGATCAAAGGCATGTTGGCGGCCATCGGCATTATCCTGATTTCCAAACAAATCCCCCTTTCCCTTGGGTACGACCAGCCGGATTTCTGGACCGAGGGTTTTGCCGGATTGTTCAGTTCCAACCATTTTTATAAAAATCTGGGCAATTTTTATCAGCATTTTTCACTGCCGGTCGTGGTTATATCGGCGGTTTCGATCGCCGTGCTCGGTCTTTTGGGCAGTTTTTTTCGCAAAAAAGCCAAATGGCTCCCGCTCCCCTTGCTGGTTGTACTGGTGGGGGTGGCGATCAGTCTGGCATTCGGGGCATTTTTGCCCGACTGGGCGCTGAAACCCGCACAGATTGTCAATATCCCCAACAACATTTTCGGACAAATCTCAACGCCCGATTTTTCCAAAATATGGGACAACTCCCGGGTATTTCAGGATGCGTTCACCATTGCGCTGCTGGCCAGCCTGGAAACCCTGCTCTGCGTGGAAGCCATCGACAAACTCGATCCGCTGAAAAGGCGCACCTCCGTCAACCGCGAACTCATCGCGCAAGGCATCGGCAACATGGGCTGCGGCATGGTCGGGGCAATCCCGATGACGGCGGTGATCGTGCGCGGAGCGGCCAACGTGCAGGCCGGCGCCCGTACGCGGCTGTCGGCATTTACGCACGGGGTTTTTCTGCTGGTTGCCGTGGCCAGTATTCCTTTTGCCCTCAACCTGATTCCGTACGCTTCTCTCGCCGCGATTTTGCTCATCACGGGCTACAATCTGACCCGCCCGAGCCTGTACCGGCAGATGTTCCGGCTGGGCTGGAACCAGTTTTTACCTTTTATCATCACCATCGTCGTCATTCTGATGACCGATTTGCTCGAAGGCGTGGCCATTGGCCTGGCCATTTCCATTTATTTCATCGTCAGGAACAATTTCAAGGCGGAATACGAGATCGAACACCACCGGGAGTCGGCGACCGAGCATTTTACCATCCGGCTCAATTCGATGGTGACCTTTCTCAACAAAGTGAATCTGCAAAAAGCGTTGTACAAAATCCCTCCCTACTCCGTGCTCACGATCGACGGGACCAACAGCCGTTTTGTCGATTACGACGTGCTGGAAATGATCAGCGAGTTTGAAAAACAGGCGCACGAAAAACACATCCAGTTGATTCTGATCAAACTGGACCGGGTCGACGTCAGTACTTTGCACTAAGCTCCGACACCTTGATACCGTGTTCGGTATCGAACGACCAGCGCCCCAGGAAGGTTCGGACGTAGGCATTTTGTCCGAGGTATTCCATAAAAAGGTCGCGGCTGATGTTGCGGGCGCCCAGGCGCATCAGGTGTTCGGTATCCTGCTGGCAGTCGATGAGTACAAAACCCGCCTGTTCGAGGGCTTTAACCAGCCGGATAAAGCCCGCTTTGGAGGCGTTGGTCGCCCGCGCAAACATACTTTCTCCATAAAATATCTTGCCCAGCGATACCCCGTACAAGCCGCCCACCAGTTCGCCGTCCTGCCAAACCTCAACCGAATGCGCCAGGCCGGCCTCGTGCAGTGCGGTGTAACCTTGTACGAAGGGATCGGAAATCCAGGTGCCTTTCTGGCCGTCGCGGGGCGTTTCGGCACAGGCTTCGATGACCTTTGAAAAGCAGGTATCGAGGGTGTATTGAAATTTGTGCTGATTGAAAATCGAGCGCATGCTTTTGTGCACGACCAGTTCGGCGGGAAACAATACGCAGCGCGGATCGGGGGCGTACCAGTAAAAATACCCGCCTTCTTCAAACCAGGGAAAAATGCCGTTGCGGTAAGCCAGCACCAGTCGTTCGACGCTCAGGTCGCCGCCAACGGCCAGCAACCCGCCGGCCGGTTCGGCCAGTTTGGGGTGCGGGAAACTCAGTTCGGATTCGTTCAGCCAGAAAACAGGCACGTGCAGGATATGGGCTTGAAGCGGCAAAAATAAAGGCGGCAGGGATTTATTTCCTGCCGCCCGTGGTCATGGTTGTGTTGTGTATCGTGGTGGCGATCAGGCCACGGCAATCACTTTCGTTTTTGCCCACTGGTCGCCGAGGCGCAGTTTCTGCGGGTTGGTGAGCATCACGATCAGTTCAATAATGGGAAAAAGCGGGATCATCAGCACGATGTTGCGGATGATGACCGGTCCCCAGTTGTTGGTCAGGTCCTGGCCATCGGCGCTCACGGCGCGGATGTTCATGGCTTTTTTACCGATGCTCTGGCCGTTGAGGAAGGGCAGGCCGTCGCGGGTAAGGAAATAAGCGATTGCGGCAATCCAGCCGACAAAAGGCACGAAGGAGACTGCACCGGCCACCACGGCATCGATGATGTAGGCGATGATGCGGTTGCCGTCGCTGGCGGTACGTTGATCGGTGTTAGTGGGTTGATCCAAAGTTTCCATACCAGAAAAAATAAGGAGTTTGAGTGAAGAAGATGACAGAGCGCCAAGGGGCTTGGCGGGGTGAAGTTAGAACACAGCAACGGGAGATGTTTCACCCGGAACATGTTTTTTTACAAGCGCCACCGTTCCAAACTACTCACCCTCATCAAGTTCGGCCGACAACCCCCGGTCGAGCAGGGCTTCGCACAGCGGGCGCAGTTCGTCGACCGGGCCCGTTTTTACGGTGGCTTTGCCCTTGAAATGAATCATCAGCGACAACTGCTCCGCCTGCTCGCTGGTGTGCTTCAGCACCTCCATAAAGCACTGGATGACCCATTCGAAGGTGTTGTGATCATCGTTGTACACGATAATCCTGCCGGGCGAACCCGAGCCTATGTCGTCTTCGACAAGGACGTCCTCTTCTTCCTCCCAATGTGGTTTGGTACCGGGCATAGATATGGTTTATCAGGAATTTGAAATTCCCTTCAATGTTTCTTTAATGGCTGCAAAATTGGGCAAATCGCCGGCGCTTTCCAACACTTCCGCATAACGGATCGTTCCTTTGCGATCGATCACAAAGGCCGAACGTTTGGACACCCCCTTCATTTCAAACGCAAAATCCTTGTAAAGTGAATCGTACTTTTTACTCACTGTTTTGTTGAAGTCCGACAACAACGCGAAGTTGAAACCCTGCTCTTCCTTCCACTTTTGCAGCGTGTAAAGACTGTCGACCGAAACAGCCAGGATGCGGGCGTCCAGTTGTTCGTAATCGGCCAGGCTGTCGCGCATCATACACAGTTCCTTGGTGCAGACACCGGTAAAAGCCAGTGGAAAAAACAGCAGCACAACGTTTTGGTCCAGTTGTTCGGACAATTTGACCAGCGATTTGTCGCTGGCGCGCAGGGTAAAGTCGGGGGCTTTGTCGCCGGGTTGCAAAGGCATAGAACGGTTCAGTAGAAACTTGAAAAGTGGAGTGCAAAAGTAGGAAAAGCCCCCAATACCCAATACCCGCTAACGCAGTTGCCGCAAAAACCAATCCCGCTCCGGCAGATGCGGCACGGCTTCCACCTGCACTTTCAAGGCGGCTACGGCCCGGGCATCATTGAACCGCAGGGCCGTCAGGCGGCGCATGAGCGAGATAAACGAGGAATAATTGACGCGGTGATAACCCAGCACTTTTTTTCTGCGCAGAAATACGCCGAGGCTGTCGAGCTGGTTTTCGAGGGCATCAAACTCATCCAGTTCGTAGTAGATGATGCACAGGAGCGTTTTGGCGGCCAGGTTGTGCAGCACATCGTCGTAGTGCATTTGCAACAAATGCTGCATGGCGTCGCGATGCCGCCCCAGATCGTAGTGGTAACGCGCCATATTGAAATGAAACGCGCCCTCACGATGGCCGGCGGGCAACATGGGGGCGTATGCTTCGAGAAACTGTTTTACCCACTCGAATTCGCGCAGCCGCAGGGCCGTAAGGGCGATGTTGGTGTAGGTCCAGCGCGACAATTGCCCGTCCTCCAGCAAGGCGCCGTGCCGAAGCCCCGACTGGTACAGGTCGAATACATCGCGGAAATATTGCTCTTCGGACTGGTTGATCCGGCGGATGCAAAAATTGATCGCCAGCAGGTACAAGTCGTGCGTTTCGGCCAGTGAAAACCGTGCGCCGTGTTCCTGCAACACGGTTTTCAGCCGTCTGAAATGATCGTCGCTGCCGGCCTCCCCCAATTGTGCAAAGTAGCCGTGGTAAAACGCCGCCACGACAGGTATTTCCAGATAGCGATGATGATCGAGAAATTGCAGAACAGGCGCCAAAAGCCCCTGATCGTACGCCTTTCGCGCCACAGCCTGATGACTGCTGAGCAGGCAGCCGGTGCGCAGTTTTTCACAAATAAAAGCGATGTCCAGCGCGTCTGACAAGTCCTGCAAAGGGAGCGCGCGGGCGCGGCCTTGTTGTTGCGACAACTGCAGGGTCTCCAGTTGAATCTCGTATTGGAGCCTTTGGTACGACGCCCCGCGCGAACCCTCCGCCTCGAGCCGGCGGGTCGTGTAGCGCAGCATGGCCGCGGCGGCATCGTCGAGGCGCAAACGACGCAACTGCGCCACGGTAAGTAAATGCCCCGCCGCGGGTTGCTCCTGCCAGGCTTCCAGGGCCAGAAACCGCTCCACCGACTCGAGCAGATAACTGGATAAATGCGCCAGACGGGCCGGTTCGACGCCCAGCGCCTCCGCGACATCTGCTTTTCGCAGGGGCGGACGGTTGTTTTGGGAAAGCGCTTTGCGGAGGTATTCGTACAATTGAACCGTGCCGGCGTGGGTCACGAGGTAGGGCGAACGCAGGTATTTGTCGAGCCCGCGCAACAAGGGCGCAGGAAAAGCCCGGAGAATCTGAATAAGCGGCGTATTTTCCAAAGCAGGCTGATTGTGGTCGATATTCAATTCAAAAGTATGCCAACTTGTCCGGCAAGTCAAATTAAATACCTGAAAACAGCCAGGTTTATTTTTTTATAAATAATTGTTTATCAATTTTTTATTATAATTTTTATGAAAAATAAAAACTGAAAACCATTAAAAAATGTCTTTGCTTGCCCTTACTCAATCCGGCACTTTTGTACCATGAATAATCGGTACATACCACCAACCTTATCCGGCATGAACATTTATCGTTTTTTACTAACAGGCCTGTTCTTCCTGGCGGCATTCGGCCCGATCCGGAGCCAGAGCGTATTCAGGGAAGTATACCCCCCCGACAACAGCTTTTTCCGCGGTCTGGTACAAGCGCCCGATGGCGGTTTCTTGCTCGCCGGAGGAGTCACGCCTGGCAGCAAGCTGCTGCTCATCCGCACCAATGCGACGGGCGACGTGCTCTGGAGCAGTCAATCCAATACGCTCGGCAAAAGCGCCGTGGCAGCCTGTCCGGTTCCCGGCGGCTTTGCCGTGCTGACGGAAGGCCAGACGGGCCCCAACGGGCAACGCAACGTGCTTTTCCGGATCAACTTCGACGGCCAGATCCTATGGAGCCTCCCGCTCGACAACGGGGCCCTGCCCAATAGCCTGCACGAACTTATCCTCGGCTCCGACGGCGCCTTGCTGGTGGCCGGCGAAACCCGCGACCAGAACTTCGAACAACATTTCAGGGTATTAAAAATCAGTACCGACGGGCAAATCATCTGGGATAAAAACCTGGGTTTCACGGAGTTTGATGAAGTGGACGCCTGTTTGGCCACACTGCCCGACGGCCAGGTCGGCCTCGGCGGCGCCCGTAAAAACGCCGGCGGCAATCGCGATCTGGCAATGGCGCGACTCGACGCCGACGGCAATACCCTTTGGCTGAATGTTTACCCAAAAACAGCCTACCAAAACGGCATCGCCCTCGTTGCCAATTCCGACGGCAGCCTGGTGCTGATGGGACAAACCTATCAGATCAGCCCCAATAAACTCGATTTCCTGAAAGTCAGTCCGCTGGGCGTCGAACAATGGTACCGGCAGTACACGCCCTCTTCGCCGAATGGCAACAGCCCCACGCCGTTTATTGCCCACGACTTCGTGCGCGATGCGGCCAACAACCTCTATGTGCCGGTGTACGCCGGAACGCCGGGCTCGGCAACGACCCGTTTGCTCAAAATCGCATTCAACGGCGACTCCCTGTCCAACCAGGATTTGCCCTTTGCCGACCTGCCCAGGGCCGTTATCCGCACCGCCGACCAGCATTTTGCCTTTGCCGGCGAAACGGAGGAAGGCTTCCGCGCCGTGCTGGTCAAACTCGACGAATCCGGCGCTTCTCCCTTCAACATCCTGCACGGACGCGTTTTTTGGGATCAAAACAGCAACTGCGCCGGCGACCCGGAAGAAAGCGACACGCCGCCAATTTTTATGGTAAAAGCGGCGGACGACGCGGGGGAGACTTTTTACCAACTCGTGCAGTCGCTCGATGGCGAATACGTCATGGCCGTCACCGAAGGAGAATACGCCCTGAGCGTGCTCCCGCTGTCGGGCAACCCGGATTTGTGGACCGCCTGCGACACGCCCGTCGTGACGGTCTCCGGCCCCAACCAGACGGTGCAGGCGCCCGACATCGCGCTGCAAAGTGGTACCGTGTGCCCTGCGCTCGACGTCTCGGTCGGCGCGGGCCTGATCCGACGTTGCTCGACGACGGTGTACAGCGTAGAGTACTGCAACTACGGCAATCAGGTTGCCTCCGACGCGTATCTAGACATCAGTTTCGACCCAAGCCTGGTTTTCGAAAGCAGCGAATTGCCTGTGAGTTCGCAGACGGTTGGCAGCCTGCATTACGAACTGGGCGACATTTTGCCCGGAGAATGCGCCTTTTTCCGGATCAATCTGTTTGTTCCCTGCAGCAACAACCTGGGACAGACCATTTGTGTAGAAGCGCATATTTTCCCCGACACCCTTTGCCGTGCCGGCGGCAATGTATGGGACGGTTCCAACCTCGAAGTGAGCGCTTTGTGTACGGGTTCGGCGGCCGAATTCAAGATCATCAATACCGGCAGCGATATGGCCGATGTGAGCGACTATGTGATTATCGAAGACCAGATTATTCTGATGACGGGCAATATCCAGTTGAACGGCGCGGCAGATTCGGTTATCACGATCCCCGACCCGACCGGGCACTCCTATTACCTCCGCACCCGCCAGCGCCCCGGCCATCCGGTGGGCGGCGAGCCTTCGGTAGCGCTCAATGCCTGCGGCGGCAGCGGCGGCCCCAATCTGGCGCTTCAGTTGCCCTTCGACGACCCCTCGCCGGCCATCGCCGCCCGCTGCGACGAGATCATCGGCTCTTTTGACCCGAACGACAAACAGGGCTTCCCGCTGGGCTGGCAGGCCGAGCGCTACATCGAGCAAGGACAGGCCATCGACTACCTGATCCGCTTCCAGAACACCGGCAACGACACGGCTTTTTTCGTCGTGATCCGCGATACACTTTCGGCGTTTTTCGATTTCGCCAGCCTGCGGCCCGGGGCCGCGAGCCATCCGTACATGCTTGAAATTGAAGGCAATGCGCTGAAATTCATTTTTAACAACATCCTGCTGCCCGACAGCACGACCAACGAACCGGCTTCGCACGGCTTCGTACAGTTCCGGATCAACCCGCGCGCCGAGCTGCCGCTGGGCACGGTGGTGGAAAACAATGCGGCGATTTACTTCGACTACAACGAGCCGGTCGTCACCAATACCTGTTTCCACACGGTAGGGCAGCCGCTAATCAGCGTCGATGTAAAAACACCTGAAAAGTTCAGCGGACTGGGTATCCGGATCATGCCCAACCCTTTCGGAGAAGAGGCTTTGTTGCAAATAGAAGACAGCACGCCCGACAGCGACTTCCGGCTGGTCATTTTCGATGCCCAGGGCCGCCTCCTGCGCGCCGAACAATTCAGCGGGCCGGAATACCTGTTCCGGCGGCAAAACCTGCCTTCCGGCTATTATTTTTATCAATTGATGCGTGCCGACGGAAAAACGGCAAGCGGCAGAATTATCGTCCGCTGAGTTTTTTTTCAGGTTATCACATTCAAAAAACACAACCTATGTTCAGATATATCTCGCTCCTCCTGACGATCCACTGGTTTGTTAACGCCGGTGCTCAAAACTGCCTGACAACCGCCCCTTGCCCTGCCGCAACGCTGGAATTCTGCGATACGACGCAAAACAACCCCGACTTCTGGAACAATTCCCTCTGGTGGGACACCCCGAATATGAGCCCCGACAACGCCGAATACCAGGTTTCGGCCTCTTTCACCTTTACCCAAACATGCGGCGGCGCCCTGACGATCTATTATCAACTTTATCTCGACCTCGACCACGACAATCTTCCCGAAACCCTGGTCGACAGCCGCGACCTGCCGGAAACCGGCTCGGTACACTACGGCAACCTTTTACCAGGACCGGGCGGAGAGGAAATCCTGCCTTTCGACACGCGACCGCTTGCCCCCGAAGATATCTTCCAGTTTGCCCTCGAAACCGTCCAAAACGGCAACGAACACACCGCCCGGCTCCGCTGGAACACCCCCGGCGACCCGCTAACCTACGTCGATCCCGAACTGCCCAACAGTCAGCACTACATCCGCTGGGTAGCCGAAGAAGCCGGCGGAGAACAAATCGAATGCAGTTACAACCTCAAAGTGCGCGATTGCAAGGCGCCGACGATTGTTTGTATCAATGGTTTGAGCATCAACATTATGCCGACACAGATGGTGACCATGTGGACCGTAGATTTTCTGCAATACACAGAAGACAATACCTCGCCCACGGCAGCGATCACCACTGCGATCCGAAAAGCCGGACAGGGCTCAGGATTTCCGCAAGACAACGAGGGCAATCCGCAGGTTTCGCTGACTTTTTTCTGTACCGAACTGGGCCCGATTCCTGTTGAACTGTGGGCACGCGATGCCGCCGGGAATGTCGGCGTCTGCAATACAACGGTGATCGTAGAGGACCCTATCGGCAATTGCGGCCCGGTTAATACCCTTGACCTGACGCTCTGCGCCCGGCAGTGGTGCAGCGGCGCGCCCATCGGTCACGTTGAAGGTGTGCTCAACAACGACAGCCCGAGCTTGCCCGAACTGACCTTGCCGGGCGAAGGCCCCGATGCCTCGGGATGCCTGGTCTATACTTCGCCGCTCATACTCGGCGCCAACTATACGTTCACCCCGCAACTCGGCAGCGACCCGCTCAACGGCGTCAATGCGCTCGACATGGCGCGCATCTCCCAGCATATTCTGGCCACCAATCCCTTGTCGCCTTTTGCCCAGATCGCCGCCGACGTGAACAAAAGTAATACGATCACCGGCGCCGACATTATTACCCTCCGCAACCTGCTGCTGGGCCAGACCCTCGAATTCCCCAATGCGCCTTCCTGGCGTTTTATCGATGCCGGCACGACGTTCTCCAACCCGCTGAATGCGTTTGCCGACGCGCCGTTTGCCGAGTCGAAAACATTCAGTCCGATGAGCGACGTGTCTTTCACTTATGACTTTACCGGGATTAAAGTCGGCGACGTGGATTGTTCCGCATCGCCGGGCCTGAACGGCCAGCCCGCAGAAGAAAGAAGCCAGGTGGCCATTGCCTTGGTCGATGTTTTTTTGAATGCCGGAGAGGAAACCGAGATCGCCTTGAAAGTTTCGGACAAACAGGAATGGCTGGCTTTGCAATTGGCCCTGCAATTTGACCCCGAATCGGTGGCATTGGAAATGGTGGGAGCGGGCCACTTGCCCAACCCTGAAAACCTGGCATTTGCGCAGCCGGTTGCCGGCAGCTTACACGCCGTGTGGTTTTCGCCGACAGCAGTCCTGATGGAGGCCGGAGAACCGGTTTTACACCTTCGTATCCGCGCCAATTCAGCGGTTTGGCTGCACGACGCGCTGCGTCTGGCGCCCGAAGGTCTCTCTTCCGAGGCATTCGATGCTGCCGGAGAGCGCCGTTCGTTCGTTCTGTTGTTTACCCGCGGTGAAGGGGAAAAGGCGGCCGTCGGGGCGGCGTTTCCCAACCCCGGTTCGGGCGACGTAAACCTGCCGGTGTATTGCCCGGAGACGGTCTTGGCACAATTGAAAGTCGTTGATATTCGGGGAACAGTAATTTTTAGCCTTCGGGAAGAATTACCGGGCGGAGCAAATTCGCTGACGATTCCGGCCGCGGTATTCGGTCCGGCAGGGCTTTACGGCTGGCAAATGAATGTTGGCGGGCAGGTTTGGACGGGGAAGTTGGTCAGAAATTGAGCGTAAAAACGAGAAGACCCATCATTAATAATTGATAAACGCTTAGATGGAGGCAAGGACAATTTGAGTAAGCCGACTTACGGCTCCCAAGGCAGTATCAAAATCCGGCTCTGCTCCTTCCGGAGCGTAGGATACCCCCTTTACAAATTGGTCGTATTCTTTCCGGTATTCGGCTTCTTGAGTGAGTATTGACAGCATCTGCTCGAATTTTTCTGCATTTGAACTTCCAAAAGCGGGTTTGTTTTTGAGAAGCGTGTCGTTGTCCAGTTGCATGGATACCGCTACCAACCGGGGAAACCGCGCATCATCTTTTACATGATTTTCAAGTACCGCCAGATCATGAATATGACGCACAATGGCCGGATCGTCGTTCTCTCCGCCGCGTACACGATTGGGAATGCGCCAGGCGAGAGCACTTAATTTATCCGCTGCTGTTTCCACCGGGTCTATGCAGGCAATTCCTTTTACTTCCGGTGCCCGGTTTGCCAATTGCGCCAGAAACGAACCTACCGGCATTTGTTTAACCGGAAGTTGGGGACTCACAATTTTTACTTCCAATTTGATATGAGGACGCAAAGCGTTGTGACGATCAAAAAATGTGTCATACTCAATATCAACTGTAAAATACCGGTTACTGTCTCTTGCAACCGGATCACTTACCCTAAATCCCGTCTGGCGTAACGAGTTTACGATTGCATTCTTGAATTCGGAGAGTTTTTGGCGGTTCGGAGCATCTTCCGTACTGATAACGCGAAAATCAACATCCTCAGAAAAGCGTTGAATCAACCCGTGTGCTTTTGAAAGTGCCGTCCCCCCGGAAAAAACAATCTCAAAACCTGGAAAATTCTGGCCGGAAAGAAAGGTCAGCACTTGCACAACGTACCAGTCCTTTTCAACCATTGCAGGATCAACTGCCAATTCCGCCGCCGCCTGCTCAAACTGCTCCTTACTTGGGGAGGTGTTCATAAGAAACAAAGGTTCCGTTATATCCTATTTTGCGGCTGATGCGGCCTTTAACCGCAATCACTCGACCGGTAGGCACCTGGGTGGTTCTGCCGGCATTATATTCCTTCTCCAAAGAAGATCGCCCAGTTTCCACGCCCAGCCGCTCCAATGCCTCTTTGGCAAGGCTTGGCAGCGGCTTCAGGGGAACCCTTTTCCCACTGACAACCGATACGATTGTCTTGGCATAGAGGCCGTATCCGATTTTCACAATCTTACCCTTCACCACCAACGTTCGGAGTACCCGTCCGATCTGGTCATAACCGCCCAAGTCTTCAAAATCAGTACGCATAATCACCGCCGATTTCTTACGAGAAATCCGGGCGACCACTTTGTTTTCTAATGTGCTGATCTTAGCCACTTTGATACACCTTTTTATTTGCAAAAATACGACACTTTTAGGCATTTTGCAAGCACGATCATAGTTGACATAATCTTGCCATCCTGCAAGTACGAATAAAAAACAGGGGAGAATTTCACCTCACACAGCCACCATCGGCAATTCCAGCGTACGGCTGAGGTAATAATCCACGTTTTCGCGCACCACGATATCGAGCGGCAGGTATTGGTGGCGGGGGATGTCTTTGTTGAGGATACGGCTATTGACGGCGGCGAGAATGCCGAGGTAGCCCTGGTGCCAGGCGTTTTGATTGATCAGGAAGCTGATTTTATTCTCTTCCAGGTACTTCAGGTTGGGTTCGACCAGGTCGAATCCGACTATTTTGATATTCCGGGCCGTATTATTGAGGAGCGCATTAACCAGTTTGTAAGCCCTTGAATTGGTCACAAAAATGCCGCGCAAACGGGGAAGGCGTTCCAGTTGGGCTTCCATCCAGGTTCGGAGCAGGGCGGCGTTGTCGAAGTCTTCAAAAATTTCGGAGTGTACGCTCACCATTTTATCGAGCGTACCGGCAAAGTAATCCCTGAACCCCTGTTCCTTGTCGAGCAAATGTCGGGCATTGGCCACGCCGCGGTCGAGGTTGAGCACCAGGGCCTGATCGCCGTTGCCAAGTGCAAAATCGAGGAGCCGGCCGGCGAGCACGCCGCTCTGGTACGATTCCTGGCCGATATAGCACAGGTATTCGCTGGTTTCCAGGTCCGTATTGATCATGATCACGGGCGCCTGTTTTTCGGCCGCTTCGCGAAGAAAGCGCTCGCCTTCCTGCCTGAAAATAGGC
>JAEUUU010000153.1 GCA_016787345.1 Saprospiraceae bacterium
CCCCAAATTCCCTTTTCTTCCCCGAAATTTCGCCCCCTTACCATTCCCTTCCACCGCCATGCCACTCGATCCCCGCTTTCCCTCCGCCGACGATCTGCGCCGCCGCGCCCGGCAGCGCATTCCGCGTTTCGCCTTCGAATACGTCGACGGCGGCTGCAACGAGGAAATCAACCTCCGTAAAAATACCGCCGAGCTGCGCGAAATCGAACTCAAACCCTTCTACCTGGCGCCGCACACGCCGGCCGAGCTGAAAACCGAACTTTTCGGCCATGTGTACGACGCGCCTTTCGGCGTGGCGCCCCTGGGCTTGCAGGGCCTGATCTGGCCGGGCGCGCCGGAAATACTGGCCCGGGCTGCCGTAGCCCACAACGTGCCCTTCGTGCTCAGCACCGTGACCACCGCCAGCATCGAACGCATCGGCGAAGTGACCGGCGGCCGCTTCTGGTACCAGCTGTACCACCCCGCCGACCCCGCCGTGCGCAACGAACTGCTCGACCGGGCCGCTGCCGCCGGCTGCGAGGTGCTCGTGGTGCTGTGCGACGTGCCGAGCTTCGGCTACCGTCCCAAGGAAATCCGCAACGGACTCGCACTGCCGCCCAAAATGACCCTGCGCAATATGCTGCAAATCGCCGGCAAACCACACTGGGCCCTGCGCACGCTGCTGCACGGCCAGCCGGAGTTCGCCACCATGAAAAACTACATCCCCAAGGGCCTGAACCTCCGCCAGCTGGGCGGCTACATGAACGGCACCTTCTCCGGACGCGTCAACGAGGAGCGCATCGCGCCCATCCGCGAACGCTGGAAAGGCAAACTGGTGCTTAAAGGCGTGGCCAGCGAAGCCGACACCGAAATGGCCGTCCGGCTGGGCTTCGACGGCATCATCGTGTCGAACCACGGCGGCCGCCAGCTCGATCCCGGACAATCGTCGATCCGCGCCCTGCTGCCCATCGTGCAACAGTACCAAAACCGGATCAAAATCATGTTCGACAGCGGCATCCGCACAGGCCCCGACATCGCCCGTGCCCTGGCCTGCGGCGCGGAATTCACCTTCCTGGGCCGCACCTTTATGTACGCCGTGGCAGCCCTGGGCGAAGCCGGCGGCGACCACGCCATGACCATGCTGAAAACCCAGCTGCGACAGGTCATGGAGCAGGTTTGCTGCGCAAAAGCGGCTGATTTTCCGAAGCATCTGGTAAAAAAATAAGCGCATGTTCCGTCACGTTTCCTACCTGTGGGATGCCGGCCAGGCCGCCTCGATGGCCGGCCGCGAAGTCGATCTTTTTCTCTACCGCTCCAATCTGCTGGGCGCCGATCTGCGGCTGACCAACTTCGCCGGCGGCAATACTTCCGTCAAAATCACCGAAACCGACCCCGTCAGCGGCGAACCCGCCGAGGTGATGTGGGTCAAAGGCTCGGGCGGCGACCTGGGCACCCTGCGCCGCCAGGGCTGCGCCAACCTGTACACCGACCGGCTGCGCGCCCTGAAAAAACGGTATCGCGGACTGGCTTTTGAAGACGAGATGGTGGCCCTGTTCGACCACTGCCTCTTCGACCCGCGCTGCGCCGCGCCCTCGATCGATACGCCGCTGCACGGACTCCTGCCCTTCCGCCACATCGACCACCTGCACCCCGACGCCATCATCGCCATCGCGGCTTGCGCCGACGGACCGGCCATCCTGCGCGAACTCTGGGGCGGGCAAATGGGCTGGCTCGACTGGCAACGGCCGGGCTTCGACCTGGGGCTGAAACTGGAAGCCCTGGTAGCGGAAAATCCGGGGCTGCGCGGGGTAATCCTGGGCGGACACGGCCTGTTTACCTGGGGCGACACCAGTTTCGATTGTTATCAAAACTCTCTGGAAACCATCGAAACCGCCTCTGTTTTTCTGCACGAACATTTCGGCAAACGCCGGCCCGTGTTCGGCGGCGCCGGCATCGCCGCTTTGCCCGCCGAAACCCGCCGTGAAAAAGCCGCCGCCCTGGCGCCCGTGCTGCGCGGACTGGCATCGGGCCACCGGCCGATGATCGGGCATTTTACCGACGACGAACGGGTGCTGGAGTTCATCGGCTCCCACGACCTGCCGCGGCTGGCGCCAATGGGCACCTCCTGCCCCGACCATTTCCTGCGCACCAAAATCCGGCCGCTGGTGCTGGATTTGCCTGAAAACCTGGACGAAAACGCTCTTTTCAGCCATATCGAACAACAATTCCAGACCTACCGGGCCGACTACGCCGCCTACTACGAACGCTGCAAACACCCCGACAGTCCGGCCATGCGCGACCCCAACCCGGTGGTGTTGCTGGCGCCCGGACTGGGCATGTTTACCTTTGCCAAAGACAAACAAACCGCCCGCGTGGCCGCCGAATTTTACATCAATGCCATCAACGTGATGCGCGGCGCGGAGGCCGTGAGCGCGTACCGGGGATTGCCCGAACAGGAGGCGTTCAACATTGAATACTGGCTGCTGGAGGAGGCCAAACTGCAGCGCATGCCCAAACCCAAACCGCTTTCGGGCAAGGTGGCGCTGGTGACCGGCAGCGGCGGCGGCATCGGGATGGCCGTGGCGCGGAAATTTGTCGAAGAAGGCGCCTGCGTGGTGCTGAACGACATCGACGAGGCGCGGCTGGCGGCGGCAAAAGAAGCGTTTGTAAAAACCTTCGGCAAGGATGTCGTGGCTGCCGCGGTGCTCGACGTGAGTCGGCCGGCCTCCGTCGAAGCGGCGTTTCAGGCGGCTTGCCTGGCGTTCGGCGGGGTCGACATTGTGGTCAACAATGCCGGCATTTCGCTGTCCAAACCACTGGAAGCGCATGAAGAGGCAGACTGGGACCGTTTGTACGACATTTTGGTAAAAGGGCAGTTTTTGTGCAGCAAAAGCGGTGTTTCGATCATGAAAAAGCAAAAAACGGGCGGCGACATCCTCAACATCGTTTCCAAAAACGCCCTGGTTGCCGGGCCCAACAACGCGGGCTACGGTTCGGCCAAAGCCGCCCAGGCCCATCTCTCGCGCCTGCTGGCCGCCGAGCTGGGTCCCGACCGCATCCGCGTCAACACCGTCAACCCCGACGCCGTGATTGCCGGCTCCAACATCTGGGCCGGGGGCTGGGCCGAAGGGCGGGCCAAAGCCTACGGGATCAGCGTGGAAGAACTGCCCGCCTACTACGCCAAACGCACGCTGCTCAACGAGGTCATCCTGCCCGAAGACATCGCCAACGCCTGCTTCGCCTTTGTCGGCGGACTGTTGTCCAAATCCACCGGCAACATGCTGAACGTCGACGGCGGCATCGCGGCGGCATTTGTCCGGTAAAAAAACGGCTTCCTTCACCCTGTAAACTCGTCGCAACTTGTCTACTCCCACTCCCGCCACGCTCCTTTTCGACGTGGGCAAAACGCACAAAAAATGGTCGGTCGTCGGCCCGGAAAACCGCTTGCTCGACGCGGAGGAGCAGGTTTTCCCGGAAATCGCCGACGACGACGGCTTCCCCTGCGACGACCTGGCCGCGCTGACCCGCTGGCTGCCCGACTGCTACGAGCGCCTGCGCCGCGACCCGCGCTGGCGGATTACGGAAGTGCAATGCCTGGCTTACGGCGCCAGTTTCGTGCACCTCGGCGCCGACGGCCAGGCGGTTGCGCCTTTGTACAACTACCTGAAACCCATGCCCGGGGCGCTGGAAAACCGGTTTTACGACATGATCGGGCGGGAGTTCGGGCAATCGAAAGCCGCTTTTGCCGCGGCGACCTGTTCGCCGGCGATGGGCATGCTCAATTCCGGCCTGCAACTTTATTTTTTGAAATATGCCAGGCCGGAGATTTTTCAAAAAATACACACCTCGCTGCACCTGCCGCAATACCTCTCCTGGTTGCTGACGGGTGAAAAGGTCAGCGATTACACCTCCCTGGGCTGTCATACCGCCCTGTGGGATTTTGCCCGCCGCGACTACCACGGCTGGGTGTACCGCGAAGGCCTCGACCGGTTGCTGGCGCCGCTGAGCGGCGGCTTCGTCGAACAAGGCGGCCTGCGCATCGGCCGGGGGCTGCACGATTCTTCGGCGGCGCTGTTGCGCTACGTCGGCCGTGACAATTTTCTCCTGATTTCAACCGGCACCTGGGTCGTCAACCTAAATCCCTTCAACAACGAGCCGCTGACGGAAGAACAATTGCGCCGCGACTGCCTGTGTTACCTCAGCCCCGAGGGCCGCCAGACCAAAGCCAGCCGGGTGTTTTTGGGAAAAGAGCATGAATACCAATGTGGCCGTATTGCTGCGCATTTTGGGGTAAAAAGCGACTTTTATCTCGACGCAAGCCAATATTCAGGTCTGCCGCCGGGTTTGAAAAATACGTTTGTTCCTGCCTGTATGCAGGGTACGGGCCCGTTCCCCGAACAAGCGGCCGGTGAATGGGATCTTTCCCCCTACCCTTCCGCCGAAGCCGCTTACGGGGCTTTGTTGCATGGCCTGGCGGACCTGCTCAAAGCGTCCATCGGCTTGATCGACAACGGTGTATCCAACTATTTCGTGGAAGGAGGATTTGTGCGCAACCGATGGTTTATGGCATTGCTGCGCGTATATTTCCCGGCGGTAACGACGCTGTAGCGCCGACCTGTAGCGCCGACCTGGAGGTCGGTGCACGATCGTACACAAAACGCTGCTGCCCGTCGAATAGTGAATGCCTGCCCCCAGGTCGGCGCACGATCGTACACAAAACGATGATAACCAAAACTATTTGACCATAATTATTCACCATCAATCGCGGACGCCGACCTGGAGGTCGGCGCTACAGGTCGGCGCTACAGACACCACATGAACGCATTCTTCGGCATCTTTTTCCACTTCCTCGGCGGCTTCGCCTCCGGTAGTTTTTACATTCCGTATCGCAAACTTCAAGGCTGGTCGTGGGAAAGCGGCTGGATCGTGGGCGGCGTGGCCTCCTGGATACTGGCGCCCTGGCTCTTTGGCTGGCTCACCGTGACGGGGCTGACCGACAGTATCGGCGCGGCCGACACACAAACGATCTTTTACACCGTCCTTTTTGGCGTGCTGTGGGGGTTTGGGGGGCTTACTTACGGCCTTACCATGCGCTATCTGGGCGTTTCGCTGGGCGTGGCGGTAGCCCTGGGGTTTTGCGCGGCATTCGGGACGCTGATCCCGCCTGTGTGGGAAGGCCGGCTGGGCGAACTGATGGCCACGGCATCTGGGCAGGCAACCCTGCTGGGCGTTGTGGTGTGCCTGATCGGGATTGCGGTGAGCGGCTGGGCGGGTATTTTGAAAGAACGCGAACTCGACCCGGCGCAGCAGAAAGCCGCGATCAAGGAATTTGACCTGCGGAAAGGGCTGCTTGTCGGGACCTTTTGCGGTATCATGAGCGCCTGTTTCGCATTCGGACTGGCGGCCGGCCAGCCCATTGCCGATGCCGCTGCTGCGCAGGGCACCGATCCGCTTTGGAAAAACAACGCCATCCTGCCGGTGCTCCTGATCGGCGGTTTTCTGACCAATTTCGTGTGGTGCATGATCCTCAACCGGCGCAACCGCTCTTTTGGAGATTATACGAACCGCACAGCGCCTTTGAAAAACAACTACGGCTGGGCCCTCGTGGCCGGTGTAACCTGGTACTTCCAGTTTTTCTTTTACGGCATGGGGCAGTCCAAACTGGGCAAATCGCTCGATTTTGCCTCCTGGACGCTGCACATGGCCTTTATCATCACCGTGGGTACCCTTTGGGGCCTGTACTACAAAGAGTGGAAAGGCGTAAGCGCCCGCACGATGCGCTGGCTGTATGCCGGACTCGGACTGATCATTTTTTCGACGATGCTGATCGGCTACGGCAGTTTTTTGAGCGGACGATAACTGCAGGGGGAAACAGTTGGGGGCATTTTTTTACGTCGCCCCTTTTAAGTGAATAAACATTCACTTATTTTTGCGGCTCATTATGCGATGCCGCGACGAGATTAAAATACAGCAGGTTTACCAAAAGGCGATTGAACTTATTGTAAACGAAGGGCTTAACGGCTTTTCCATGCAAAAGCTGGCCAAAGCGGCGGGTGTGTCGCCTGCTACTTTGTACATCTATTACAAGGATAAAGACGACCTGATTACGCGGTTGGGCATAGCAGAAGGCAAACGAATGCTGGAAACCACGGTAGACGGTTTCGACCAGGAGATGCCTTTTGCCGAAGGTCTTCGGGTGCAATGGCGCAACCGGGCGCGATTCTGGCTGGACAATCCGATGTCAGTCAAGTGTTTCGAGCACCTGCGTCACTCGCCGTACCGCGACAAGATTTTCGAAACCATTCAGCAGGATTTTGCCGAAGCGATGGGGCATTTCGTACGCAAAGCCGTTCGCAACGGCGAGCTGGCGCCCGTACCGCTCGAAGTGTACTGGTCCATCGCTTTTGCGCCGCTGATGAACCTGGTGAAATACCATCTCGATGGCCGCAGCGTGGGCAACAAGCCGTTTTATCTGAGCGATGAAATATTGAACCAGACGCTCGATCTCGTCCTGAAAGCCCTGAGGCCCTGATAACCATACCTCCTCTGGCTATTGAACAAAAACTACCCATGCAAGAAAAATTCAGTTCCTACCAAAAGCTAATTATTGCCCTGCTGGCGCTTACCCAGTTTACCGTGGTGCTTGATTTTATGGTCATGGCGCCGATGGGCGATATCCTGATCAAAGCGCTCGACATCAACCCGAAACAATTTGGCTTTGCCGTATCGGCTTATGCCTTCTCGGCAGGTATTTCGGGGTTGCTGGCAGCGGGTTTTGCGGACAAGTACGATCGCAAAAAACTGCTGTTGTTCTTTTACACCGGTTTTATTCTGGGTACCGCCTTTTGCGGTCTGGCCCCCAACTACCCCACCCTCCTGGCCGCCCGCATTATAACCGGCGTGTTTGGCGGCGTAATCGCTTCCATTTCCATGGCGATCGTGGCCGATTTGTTCCACATCAATCAGCGCGGGCGTGTGATGGGGGTCGTGCAAATGGGTTTTGCAGCCAGTCAGGTGCTGGGTATCCCGATCGGATTGCTGTTGGCCACCCATTGGGGCTGGCACGCGACCTTTCTCATGATTGCTGCCCTGGGCGCGGTATTGAGTCTCGTCATGTTGCGGGGGATGAAACCCGTCGATCAGCATTTGAGTCTGCAAAAGGAACAAAAAGCCGTTCAGCACCTCGTAAATACATTCGCCAACAAAACGTATCGGCAGGCATTTATGACCACGGCGCTGTTGAGCATCGGCGGTTTTTTATTGATGCCGTTCAGCTCGGCGTTTCTGGTCAACAATGTAGGCATTACCCAGGAGCAATTGCCGCTGATATTTATGTCGACGGGCGTTTTTTCCCTGATTATCATGCCCCTGATGGGCAAATTAAGCGACAAAGTGGACAAGTTCCGCCTGTTTTCCATTGGCTCGGTATGGGCGATGATCTGGATGGTAGTTTATACCAATTTGCCTGTTACGCCAATCTGGGCTGTAATTACCGTCAATATTCTACTATTTGCCGGCATCATGTCGCGTATGGTACCGGCGATGGCCATCATGTCGTCGGTGCCGGCCATGTCCGATCGCGGCGCTTTTATGAGTATCAATTCATCGTTGCAACAGATCGCCGGCGGGATCGCCGCGTCCTTTGCCGGACTGATTATCGTACAGGCGGATAAAAACAGTCCCATCGAGCATTATCCGATATTGGGAGTGATCGGTGCGGCAATTGTGCTGCTCTGCATCTGGCTGATGGACCGGATACGGAAAAGCCGCCGGAAAATGGAGCAGGTAGAACACGTGCCGCCGGCTCCCGAACCGGCTATTCTGGAAAACATTTGATGGGCTACCTGAGCAAAATCGGGTATAGCAAATTGGCAACCAACTGATTGCCATCGGCGTTGAGGTGAACGCCATCGGTCGTCAGGATGCCGGTATCCCGGTTGTCGGGGTTGTGTTCGAGGTTGTAGCGCAGAAACGCTTGCCGGAAGTCGGCGAGCGGACAATTGTAGCGCGCAGCCAGCTGACGGATTATTTGTGCATAGCGATTGAGGTCGCCGTCGAGTTCGTTGCTGCAGTCGGTTCGTTCGCCAACCACCGCGGGAGTGGCGCAAACGACTTTTATACCCCTCGACTGGATTTTTTGAATCAGGGCGGTATAGAAGCGCTCGAATTTGTCGGGGTCGGTACCGGTACCGAAGGTTTTTTTGTGCCAAACGTCATTTACACCCACCCAAATCACGACCACATCAGGGTTGTGCGCCAGCACGTCGTCGTCGAGGCGCAAGTAAAGGTCATACACTTTATTGCCTCCGATACCGGCGCCAATCAGTTCGTATTGATCGCGCAAGCCATCGGCGCCAATCTTTTGATTTAACAAATCAATATAGCCGCCCGGCGCAACGCCGGCCTGCGTGATGGAGTCGCCGAAGAAGACCACTTTTTGTTTTTTCATGAGTCCGGCCGATAATAATGCAGGGATAACAAGCAGTAACAACCCAAAAGAAAGCAATCGCATGGACAAAGATTTTTTTAACCGTGCGAAAAGTAGACAAGCAATTCCTTTCCTCCGGAATTATTTGGCCACAAGAGCAAAACCCCGGATCACCCTGTTAAAAAAAACTCCTGCCGGCGCTACTTGAAGCGCCGGAGGAGCAGACAGGTTTTCTCTGGTTATTGAAAGGCTCGCACACTACAAACTATTCTTCCAGAACAAACTCCCATTCGTAGCAGTCTGTCGTTTCGATCATCCGGTATACGCCGGCTTTCCCTTTCCGGCCGGCCGGTAAGCCCAGGCCCAAAAGCAAGTCATCGGCTATTGGGAAAGGTTCGTTTATCAGCAGGAGTTTCGTATTAAAATACTGTTGCCGAACCACATCCGGGCAATCCTTCTTGTCCAGGGTCAGTTTCAAACCACCCCCGACGGGCAACGTCCCAATCTTTACCGGTGCGTAAAGACAAGGACAAGGCATGCACTCCTTGGGTGGCACGATCCGGCATATTCCGACGCCCCGGCAATCGGCAGAAGGAGCGCCGAATACCACTTCTGCCGACATCACGGTTGTCCCCATCCCGCCAGGTCGTTCGTTTTGGGTCAATTCTTGTATTGGTATCATTCTGTTTCCCATAGTTTTATCAGGTAAGTGTTAAAAAAAGGGGGTGCCCAAAAAATTGGACAACCCCGGAAACACACTAAAATATTTATACCCTCAACGTGTTTGAACCATCTTGCGGGTCGCGCTGTCGGTAGCCGTTTCCAGCTTGTAGTACAGCAGGCCCACGGTGTTGATCAGGTTGCGGTCGAGGCTGATCGCGTTGTAGCCTTTCGCGAAGTCGCCTTTCTGCGTGAACAGTATGCGGCCTGTTTCGTCGTATACCGTCAGCGTGGCCGTGGCCTCAGCCGGCAGGTGGAAGCCCACCATCGTGCGGCCTACCCACGGGTTCGGCTGGTTTTGGTACAGTTCGAAGCCTACGCCGGCAATCGTGTTGCCCGAGAAGCGCAGGGCTACTTCCAGGTTCTGGCCATTTACATTATATGCTTCGGCACGCGTGATGCGGCTGCTGAGTTGCAGCATTTCGCTCAACTTGCCAGCTTTCTCCGCGCGGAAGCGCAGCGTGAACTCACCGGCGCCGTCGATCGACGTCGTGAAGGCATCCTGGAACACACCGAAGTTGTCGACGCCGACCTTATCGCTCTTCACGATCTCTTCGACTTTCAGGCCCGTCAGGTTCATCGTGAACTGGAAGCCTTGTACTTGTTCAGCCGTGCGGAACGTCACTTCGAAGGTTTCGCCTGCTTTCACATCGCGGTCTTCTACGTCGACGAGCAGCGTGCCGGCCGTGCGGTCTTCGGCCACCTGCGTGGCGTTGGCGATCACCGTGCCGTTTACGTCGCCGATCTTCACACCCACGAAGTTGTCATCCACCTGGCTCGACTGGATGTCGCCCACGCTGATGTTCTCCGCGAACGGTACGTTGTAGAACGGATTGCTCGGGTCGCTGAACGCAAAACCTTCGTCCAGGAAACGCCACGACGTGTTGTTCGGCAGCTCGGTGTAAATACCCAGGATCAACTTGCGCAGTTCCAGAATGTCGAAGGTGGTCACCGAGTTCGACTTGTTGGCGTCGGCAGCGATGATCCGGTACGGCGAGGTCAGCGGTTCAGTCCCCAGAATGTGCTTGGAGATCAGCACCAGGTCGAAGGTCGATACGCCGTTCATCGGGTTGTCGTCTTTCACCGGCGTCACCGTGTAATCAGAGCCCAGCGGCAAGGCATTGCCGAAGGCGTAGTAGCCCTGGTTGTTC
>JAEUUU010000154.1 GCA_016787345.1 Saprospiraceae bacterium
CGCCACGCAGGTAGCCGAAGACCGCACGGCCGGCACGCTGCTGGTGGACGTAGAAGACCGCGATGTGAAAGCAGGCGAAACCTTCGAAGTGACGTTCCGCACGGCCGAGCAAGTACAAGGCTTCCAGTTCACGATGAACCTGGCAGGTCTGAAAGTCGAAGAGATCGTGAAGAGCGATAAAGTGAGCGCCGACAACTTCGGTGTGTTCGCTGACGCGCTGACGACGTCGATCGACGGCGCCGAAGAGTTCACGGTGCGCTTCCGCGCTGAGAAAGGTGGCAAGTTGAGCGAAATGCTGCAACTCAGCAGCCGTATCACCTTCGCCGAGGCTTACAACATGAACAATGAATCGATGGAAGTAGCGCTGCGCTTCAACAACGGCGATACGCAGACGATCGTAGGTGTAGGCTTCGAACTGTACCAGAACCAGCCGAACCCGTGGGTAGGCCGCACGATGGTGGGCTTCCACCTGCCGGCTGACGCCACGGCCACGCTGACGGTATACGACGAAACGGGCCGCGTGCTGTTCACACAGAAAGGCGACTTCGCAAAAGGCTACAACGCCATCTTGCTGGATCGCGCAGTGTTGAACACCTCGGGTCTGTTGTACTACAAGCTGGAAACGGCGACCGACAGCGCAACGAAGAAGATGATTCAGACGAAATAACAGGCTTGCCTGTTCCTTTTGAGATGTAGACATTGACGAGGGTCGCCTCCATACAGGGGCGGCTCTCGTTTTTTTATGCCGAATGAAAGGATATTGAAAGTCCCGCCGATAAAAATAAAAAAATATTTGACTGTAAAAATTTGTAAACCAGCAGTATAAGTTTGGAAAATAGAATTTAATCGATATTGGGTTAAATTATGCGTAAATCGTTTTTTACATTTGACCCCGAAATTCTTCCTTTGTATTTAATCCATTTAATCTCATGAACGAAGCCACTTTCGGTTACCCAGTGTCCCTGCTTTCTACAGACCTGTATTTTTAGTGGTCGTTTTCGCTCTCCCTAGTTCCAATTCCAGTTCCGATTTTTCAGCAGATTGAATCTGCAGCATACTGAGAATACTGTTGCACACGCACAGGTAGCGCGTTTATGGTTTATGCCTGAACAAACTACCAGGGTTCTTCACAGGTTATACAAATTTGGAACTGCGCATGAACGATTTAATCGAATTGGTCCAGTTATTCAATAAGACCAAACTCAAAACAAATGGCTTGTTAAGCGTCGTTTTGGAGCCGGGCTCCAAGATGGAACAATTGTACGATGCCATTGCGCAGCGCAAGGTTTCGACAGACGAGGAAGCGAAAACGATGTTGTATGGCCAGGGGGAAGATTCCGGTACCCTGTCGAACCTCAAGTACAAACTCAAAGAGCGCCTGCTCGACTCGGTGTTCCTTCTTGATTATAAGGAAACCAACTACACCGTTCGCCAAAAAGCATTTCTGGATTGTTACAAACGCTGGGCGGCAGCAATGATTCTGCTGATCCGGAACGAAAAAATGAATGGTATCGATCAGCTGGAAAAACTGCTGCGTCATACCACCCGCTTCGAATTTACCGAATTGACGCTCGATATCCTCCGTGTTTTGCGGCTGCAGTACAGCACGGTCACCGGCGATTTCAAACGCTACGAGGCCGTGCGCGATCAGTATCGGCAGTATGAGACCATTTGGGTCATGGAAAGCCGTGCCGAAGAGTATTACGCCGATCTGATGATCCAGTATACGAACAGCAAGTCGACCAAAGTCGGTATTTCGGATCAGGCCAGGATTTACTTCTCCGAACTGGAGCCTTTTATGAAGGAGTGTTTTTCCTTCAAATTGCACATGTTTGGCCGGCTGATTCAGGTGATGATCTACAGTGCGGTCAACGATTATGAAAATACGGCGAAGCTCTGCGAAGAGGCGATCCGCTTCTTTGATGAAAAAGATTACGGCAGCGGCCTGCCTATGCAGGTGTTCTACTATAACCTGATTATCTGTTATCTGCAGTTGCGCGAGTTTGAAAAGGGTCAGCCCATTGTGGAGAAAACGCTCGCGCTCTTCGAGCCAGGGTCGTTCAACTGGTTCAAACTTCAGGAATTATTTTTCCAATTGTCGATGCACACGAAGCACTACGACGAGGCTTATGCGATTTACCGGCGCGTAACGGAGCATCCGAAGTTTGGCGGGCAATTGCAGCATATTCAGGAGATGTGGAAGATATTCAAGGCCTACGTCCTGTATTTGAGCAAAATTGGCAGGATTGAATCCGAAGAGGCCAAAAAAGAGGCTGCCAAATTCAAGGTGGGCAAATTTATGAACGAGTTTTCCCTGTTCAACAAGGACAAGCGCGGCATGAACATTGCCATTTTGGTTATTCAGATCCTTTACACCATCGCCGAGCGCGATTATGAAGAATCGATCGAGCGGATCGATGCTACGGAGAAATACTGCAGCCGCTGGCTCAAGGAAAAAGACACCTTCCGGAGCAACACCCTGATCAAAATGCTGCTTCAAATGCCCATTGCCTATTTCCACAAGGAGGGCGTGGCGCGCAAAACGGCCAAACTGGCCAATTCGCTCCGTTCCGTCCCGCTCGAAGTAGCGCGGCAGACCCACGAGATCGAGATCATACCCTACGAAGACCTGTGGGAGATGACCATGGATTCCCTCGAAATGAAAATTTACAAAGCCAAGGGGAAATAGCCCGAGGATTTACCTTCAAATCATTTGCGTTCACGAGCCCGTTCCGGAGTTTTTCCGGGACGGGCTCGTGCGTTCAGGGCAATTTTTTTTCAAAAAAAAGGGTGCAAACAGCGGAGAAAACAGGCTGAAAAACGGGGCTTTTGGGGAGAGAACAGTGTGGAAATAGTCGCTCCTGCAAACACATCAAGTGTTTGAGATTCAATTAATTAAGTTTTTATGGTGGCTTTTTTTTCAGAAAAACCACCGGGAGACGAGGGCCTGCCATATGTCCTTAGACAGGGGTATGGAGCGGCTCACCTTTGACCTGTCAGTTCACAAAAAACAAAAAACGACAAGTCATGAAAAGTCTCCTGATCTCCACCGACAACATCACCGGACTCGACCTCATCGGCGCTTGATTTCGTCAGGCAAAAAAAGGGGTTGCCAAAATTTATTCATCTGTCAAAACATACCGACATGTATTCCACCTCCGCCACAGCATTACAACACGGGTTGCTCAAGCAGCAACGCCTGCTGGAATCGGCCCGATTGCCCGGGTTTGGGCATCACGCCGACAAATTCTACCGCTGCGAGGTGATTTTCGGAATGCCCAGCGCCGACTGTGCCGGCACGGGAATCTGCAAAATCGTCGTCAATCGCGGAAGCAGTGGTCGTACGCAACAAATGAGAAAAGACTGCAAGCACACCGGGGCGATTTTCGCCCGCAGCGGGGAGACTGGGGAGTTTTCCATGCTGCTGTTTCCCGAACTGCTTTGCACCGAGCTCTATCGCCGGCACCTCCGGCAGGGCGTACTTGAACTGCACGAACCATGCCGTTTGCCAAACGACCTGAGCGCCGCCCTCGATTTGCCTTTCCGGCAACTTGGAGCAGGCAGCTATGTCCTCGAAGTGCGACACGGCTATTACCAGATAAAATTCAACCCATTAGCCGGCGCCTGACCGGCATTGTTCAACAGGCCGCAAAACGCGCTTGCCCTGGTGTAAACCGGGTGAAAACCGATGACTGGATGCTGAATGCAGCATCCGGCGAGCCATGATCGGTTTTTCACCAGCGTTCGGCCCGGGGAAAATGAGCGGCGCGGAAAGGGCTATAACACACCAGCGCGCCAAGCAGACCGACACTGAGAAAGATGAATATCCGATACCGACAAGAAACGTCCCGCTCCGATTGCCGAAGCGCTTTGCTGCTGCCTTTGTGCGCAGCACTGATGCGGCTGGCAAAATATGCCATTATCGGCCGGCTTTTACACAGGTTGTTAATCCCCTCAAAATGGGGCATAAGACATCAAAATGCTATAACGCCCCCACTTGTGCGGCCGGCCGGTTTGGCGAATTCCAGGAGACGACTGGTCCATTGTTTTTTCCGCTGCATGGAAGAACGCCTGCCGCTCAGGTATTTCCTGACCGGGCCCACCCGTGCGCCATCATAATCCAGGTGCTCAGGACGCATTTCCGTCCTGCCGACCCGAAAAGATGTCCCAAGTTTTCTTTTAATCCACGCTTCCCGGAACCGCGCTGGTAGTGAGCCAGCCGGCGCGGTCTTCCGGGCCAAGTACCCCTCATTATCGCTCACTCTCTACAACTTTTACCATGACAAAGAACTTTGCAACTTCAACCGGATTCGCCCTGATGGCAGCCGTCACACTGACGGTTTTCGCCTGGGCGCGTGTCGCCAACCAGCCGGCCGAACAGCCTGCTGCCCAGGTCGAAATGACCGCAACCGAACCTGAAAACACTGCAACCGATCGCCTGTTCGACTTTACCCAACCACTTGAATCAAACCTCGACGTTCTTCAACAACCCACCACGCCGCTGGTATACCAATCGCTGGCAGCCATGGCGCCTTCGGTAACCTGCCCGGGCAACATCACCGTCAACCTGGGTCCGGGCGAATGTACCGCCCCGGTCAGTTACGACGTGGATTGCGTCGGCGGATCGCCCACCGGCACTTCGGGCCAGGTATCGCACCCGATCGATTTCAATAACGGCAACGACGGCATCATGTTCGACGTGAAAAACCTGAGCGACGAACCGATGACCCTCACGGAATTCGGGCCCTCGCTCGACGCCGGCTCCTGGACGATGCAGGTGTACTACACCACCGTCGACAATACATGGCAAGGCAATGAAATCAATCCGGCAGCCTGGACGCTGGCCGGAACGCAGGTTGTCAACTCGGCCACACCGTTCAACAGCACCGCCGTTCCGGGTTTCGGTATTACGATCCCCGCGGGCGCTTCGCGTGGTATTTACCTGACGGCCATTGCCGGCTCGCCGCTCAACTACACGGGCCTGGGCGTGGGTATTCAGCGTTCTTACGACGACGGCATGCTGCGCGTGTCCTCTACGCCGGGCGCCGGCAAGGCGTATTTCTTCGGTTCAACAATTTTGAACCGCGCTTACAACGGCTACGTAAAATATACGACCCCGGCGCCGAAACAGCTGGCGGGTTTGCCCTCCGGTTCCGAATTTCCGATGGGTGTAACGACCAACGTTTTCCAATGCACCGACGCCATGGGCGTTACGGCCACCTGCTCCTTTACGGTAACCGTGGTTGATTTCCCCAATCCGGTCAACTCGCTCATTTGCAACGACGTTGTGACGGTGGCCCTCGGCCCCGATTGCGAGTTCCAGCTGGGCGCCGACGACGTACTCGAAGGCGGCCCCTACAAATGCTACGACAATTATCTCGTACAGGTCGACCGCTTCCCGCCGTACGGCAACGGCCCCTGGCTGCCGGCAGTGTTCACCTCGAGTGATCTGAATAACTCCTATTTTATCCGCGTATACGACCCCAGCAGCGGCAATTTCTGCACTTCGGAGGTGAATGTGGTGGATAATTTTCCGCCTGAAATCGACTGTACGCCGACGCCGGTGTACGTGCCCTGCAATTTTGACCTGTCGCCGACCCACGTCGAAGCGACGGAGATCATCCAGAAATTCACCGCATCCAACACGCCCCAGACCATCAACGACAACCAGACGAAGGAAATCCTCATCCCGGTAACCACTGCAACCGGTGCGACCGCCGTGGATATCGATTTCCGCACCCGCGTCAACGGCAATCCGTTCAATGGCAACCTTGAAATTGAAATTGAAAGCCCCTCCGGCACGGTAGTCAGGGTATGGGACCAGCAAGTGGGCTGCGCCGGCCAACCGCTTTTTGTACGTTTCGACGACGAACAACTCGTCGCATTCTCCTGCCCGGCCTACACCAGTGATCAACGCTCGCGTATTCCGATCGGTATCGACCTGCTGTCCGATTTCGACGGCGAACCGGTCAATGGCATCTGGAAAGTGCGCTATCGCGACGTGAACGGCGGCGGCGACGTGTGTGTGGCGACGATTGCCGAACTCTTTATTAAGTTCAATGCCACCTTCAGCACGGGTTTCCCGAATGGGCTGGTATTCCCGCAGCAAGTTTCGCAATTGAATGCCAATTCATTCAAAGTGCCGGCGCCCCTGCTCGACAATTGCAGCGACGTAACGCTTTCTTACATCGATAATTCGCAGCCGCAAACCTGCCAGTCGGGTCTGACTGCCATCGTGTACCGTACCTGGACGGCCAAGGACAAGAGCAACAACACGGCCACCTGCGTGCAGGAAATCCGCCTGGTACGCCCCTCGCTCGACGACGTGCAACTGCCGCCCAACTACGACGACATCGACGAACCTTCGTTCGATTGCGATACCGAATATCCGACCCCTGAATGGGTGGAAAACCACGGCGGCCAGGGTTTCCCCTACGTGTACGGCGAACCGACCGGCTGTTCGATTGGCTGGACGTTTACCGACCTCGTCATCCCGGCTTGCGATGGTTCCTACACCGTAAAACGCCAGTGGGCTATTGTCGACAACTGCACCAGCCAGGTATTTGCCTACGACCAGATTATTCAGGTCAAAGACCTTGTGGCGCCGTATTTCGATTGCCCGGCCGATATTACGGTCACTACCAACCTGTACAATTGCTGCGCAACGACCAACCTCCCCGACATTATTATTGAAGACGGTTGCTCGCAGATCAAAAGCGTGAAGGCGACCATCATCATGTACGACCCGATCGGCTACGACACCGTGGCGGTTTACCAGGTCAATGGTTCGCTCAATACCTTCCCGAACAACAACCCGACCGACCCCGATACGCTGGGTGTGCTGGGCAATACGCCTTGCCTGACGCAGGGCATCCACGAGGTGATCTATGAAGTGATCGATGATTGCGGCAACATCGGTACCTGCTCTTTCAGCCTGACTGTGCGCGACTACACGCCGCCCTCTGCCAACTGCCAGCAACTGACCACCGTGGCCATCGGTCCGGATGATCCGCTGGATTGCTACGACCCGAACAACGGCTGTGAATTCGGCGGTGTGGCCGTCGTGCCGGCTTCCGTGTTCAACTCCGGCTCCTACGACAACTGCGGCAATATCAAACTGACCGTGCGCCGGGCACAGCCTTACAGCGAATGTATCCAGGATCTCGATCAGAGCGATTGCGCCTATTACGAAGGAAAATCCGAATACGAAATCGCCACGCAGGAAGCCGACTCGATCAAATTCTACTGCTGCGAAGTGGGTACGACCCAGATGGTCATCATGCGCGTGTACCAGCTCGATTTCTACGGAAATATCAGCCTTGCACCCGATGGAACGCCGATTTACAACGAATGTCAGGTGGAGGTAGAGGTGCAGGACAAATTGAAACCCGGATGCACCTCGCCGGCCAACGTCTCGGTGTCCTGCGAAAACTTCGACCCATCACTTTGGGTGTACGGCATCCCGACGGTAGAAGACAACTGTTGCCTCGACAGTACCAAGGTGTACATGGGCCAGAAGGGTCTGACGCACCAGGTCAGCTATGCGCTGTTCGATACGGTGTGCAACCGCGGCACCATCACGCGCACCTTCCGGGTGTACGATTGCCACGGATTCACCAGCCAGTGCACACAGCGCATTTACGTCAACTATGAACAGGAGTACTTTATCAAATTCCCGGACGACAAGGTGATTTCCTTCTGCGACAGTTCGGGCGTGTACGGCGAACCGCAATTCTTCGGCGAAGACTGCGAACTGCTCGGCGTTTCGTTTGAAGATGAGGTGTTTACCGTGGTGCCCGATGCCTGCTACAAAATCGAGCGTACCTGGCACATCATCAACTGGTGTACGTACAATCCGAACCAGCCTTGTATACTGGTGCCCAACCCCAACCCCAACTCGAACACGAACCACCCGAGCAACCTGCCGGGCCCGATCGTATCGCCGATGGGAACGCCACAGCCCTGGGCGCCCTCGAATGTCAAGATCAATCCGTCGGACAATTCGCCGACCAACTACTCCTACTATTACAGTACCAGCGCGAACTGTTACGAATACCACCAGATCATCAAAATTACCGACACGCAGGACCCGGTCATCGAAAACTGCCCGACCAGTCCGATAGAAATTTGCGACCTGACCGACAACGACCCGATGTTGTGGAATGAGAACTACTGGTTCGACTTTATCCACGGCACACACGATCTCTGCGAAGGCCCGGCCGATCTTTCGGTCAATGCAAGCGATGCCTGCTCCGGCGCCAATGTGCAGATTCGTTACATCCTGTTCCTCGACCTCGACGGCGACGGTGAAATGGAAACCGTGGTGAGCAGCACCAACCTGCCGCCTTCCAACACCGTGTACTTTGGCAATGCCACGGCGCCCAACTTCGTAGGCGGCACAGCCCGCTCTTTCGACGAACGTCCGGTGCCCAGCAACCAGAAATACCGATTCGCCATCGAAACCAAAACGGTCAATAACAAAAAGACCGCCTGGCTGCGCTGGAATACCGTCGCCCAACCCAATGCCTTCGTCGTACCGCAATTGCCTTATGGTACGCACAAGATCAAATGGATTGTTGAGGACGGCTGCGGCAACGAAACGATTTGCGAATACGCCTTTATCATCAAAGACTGCAAACCGCCTACCGTCGCTTGCTACAATGGTTTGAGCGTCAATATGATGCCTACCGGAATGATTACGATGTTCGCTGCCGACTTTATCCAGTGGGGCCAGGACAACTGCACGCCGATGAACCAGCTGATCTTTGCGATCCGCAAATCGGGCACCGGCACCGGCTTCCCGGTAGATGCACAGGGCAACCCGATCACCAGCGTGAACTTTACCTGTGATGAAGTCGGTACGCAACCCGTCGAACTCTGGGCTATGGACGCCGCCGGAAACGCCGCCTTCTGTGAAACATACGTCATCGTACAAGATCCGTTCAACTTCTGCAACCCGGGCAGCCATACCTCGGTAGCCGGCGCGCTGCTCACGGAAGGACAGGATGGGGTAGAGGAGACCTCGATCGAACTTAACGGCTCGCACCCCTCTTTGCCCGACATCGGCCTCTTTGGCCTGACGGATCAGGACGGCGAATACATGTTCCAGGCGGCTTTGCCCGTGACCTCCAACTATACCGTGACGCCGACCAAAGACGATAACCCGATGAACGGCGTGTCGACCTTCGACCTCGTATTGATGTCCAAACACATCCTGGGTATCGACCCGCTGAATTCGCCCTACAAAGTGAT
Organism: Saprospiraceae bacterium; assembly: GCA_016787345.1. GTDB lineage: Bacteria > Bacteroidota > Bacteroidia > Chitinophagales > Saprospiraceae > M3007. Next base: position 9,253 of record JAEUUU010000154.1, read on the forward strand.
CGCTGCCGACGTCAACAAGTCGAACTCCGTGACGACATTCGACATCGTGGAATTGCGCAAACTGATCCTGGGTATTTACTCGGAATTGCCCAACAACACGTCCTGGCGCTTTATCGATACGGAATTTGGCTTCGATGACCCGAACAATCCGTTCGTCAACGCACCCTTTGCCGAAAACAAAACAATCGCCAACATCCAGGCCGACCAGATGCACGACGATTTCGTGGGTATCAAGATCGGCGACCTCAACAACTCGGTGATTGCCAACGCCAATTCGGTGGCGCAAGATCGCTCGGCCGGTACACTGCTGCTGGATACGGACGACCGCGACGTGAAAGCCGGTGAAACCTTCGACGTGCGCTTCACCGCTGCCGAAAAAGTACAGGGCTTCCAGTTTACGCTCACTTTCGAGGGTCTTGAACTGGCCGAAATCCTGCCCGGAGATGGCATGAGTCTCGACAACTTCGGTGTCTTCACCGACGCGATCACGGCCTCTGCCAACGGCGATGCCAATACCTTCACCTTGCGCTTCCGGGCGCTGAAATCGGGCAGCCTCAGCCAAATGCTGGGCCTTTCGAGCCGGATTACTCGCGCCGAAGCATACGCACAAAACGACGACCTGCTCGATGTTGCCCTGCGCTTCCGCTCCGACAACGGAACAACGACCAGCGGAGTAGGCTTCGAGTTGTACCAAAACCAGCCCAACCCTTGGGTACACCAAACACAGATCGGCTTCCACCTGCCCGCCGATGGTCAGGCCACGTTGACGATCTTCGACGAGACGGGCCGCATGTTGCACAGCCAAACCGGCGATTTCGCCCGCGGCTACAACGCCTTCCGCCTCGAACAGCGCCTCCTCAATTCGTCTGCAGGCACCCTCCGCTACCGCGTTGAAAGCGGTTCGCACTCGGCCACGCGGACAATGATCCAGACGCGCTGATCCATGCGATAAAAGAAGTAGAGTTTTGCGATAATCTGACCGGCGGGTGAAAAGTCACCCGCCGGTTTTTTTCTGTAGCGCCGCCCTGTAGCGCCGCCCTCCAGGTCGGCGCACGATCGTTTAAAAAAAGCCCGAATCGCCAATCCCGCAGAAATCCCAACGGATTGAATTTGAAGTTTTCCGTTTGATGATAGTAAAAAATGTGTTGATCGAGCATGCGCCGACCTCCAGGTCGGCGCACGATCAATAAAAAAAGGCCCGGATCGCCAATCCCGCAGAAATCCCAACGGATTGAATTTGCAGGGTTCTTTATTAATGATGGTGGAAATGTACCGATCGAGCATGCGCCGACCTGGAGGTCGGCGCTACAGGTCGGCGCACGATCGTTTTAAAAAGCCCGGATCGCCAATCCCGCAGAAACCCCAACGGCTTGAATTTGCAGGGTTCTTTATTAATGATGGTGGAAATGTACCGATTGAGCATGCGCCGACCTGGAGGTCGGCGCTACAGCGGCGCACGATCGTTTTAAAAAAGCCCGGATCGCCAATCCCGCAGAAATCCCAACGGATTGAATTTGAAGTTTTCCGTTTGATGATAGTAAAAAATGTGTTGATCGAGCATGCGCCGACCTGGAGGTCGGCGCTACAGGTCGGCGCTACAGGTCGGTGCAACAGAAAAGAGCCAGTCGGTGTGGACTGGCTCTTTTCAATTTGCCGGCCGGGGACAGCCCGGCCGTAAAAAATACATCGGTTGTTTACTGGCGGGAAAACGGCTTGCTCAGCACCAGCTGACCCGATTCGTTCCAGGCCTGAAGGCTGTAAAAACCGGCAGGCAGAGTCGTAATATCGATAGATTCCTGCGCGCTCATGCCCGTGTGCGTCTGAATGACACGGCCGGAGGCGTCGGTAATCCGGAACATGCCTTTGAAATCGGGATTGACAAACACCACATTCAGGGTTTCGCTGGCCGGGTTGGGGAAGAGTGCGGCGCCATCACGCAGTTCGATCATGGAGGCGCCGGAAGAGCCGGAGGTAGCGGTGGCGACGTACAGGATGTTGGCCAGGAACGGCACGCTGGAGGTCAGTGATTCCAGTTTCAGGCGGTAAATACCGGTGCCGGGGGTTTCATAGGGGTAAAAAACCGGTTTCAACAAGCCGGTGTCGTTGGGAGCGAGTTCAAATTCCGCCGTGCTGGTTTGGCCCAGGTAGCAGAGGTTGTTGTCGCAGAAGTTGGTTACCCAGCCATTGGGGAAGGGTTGTTCCAGGGTACGGGTCCATTTGAACGTCACGGTTTGGCCGCTCAGGTTGTACACATAGTTGGCAATATTGATTTCAAATTGGTCGGCCGGCGCTTCTTGATGGAGCGTATCGGCATACAATACGATGTTGCTTTGAGCCTGTGACGCAAAGGCGAAGGCGAATACGGCAATGGCGGTGGTAAAAAATTTGTGCATAAGGCTAAAAATTTGATGAAAAGCAGGAGTGATGCCGTCCGCAAACGGCGTTTGTTGGCACGACAAAATTACATGGGTATCTTCAACACCCAAGCAAGGAAGTATCAACTTGTCCTGCGTTAGCCGAATTGAGTACTTTTTTTACCGCTTGATAAACGTTTTGCTTACGACAAAGCGGTTGTTTAGTGGCCTGATAATCAGGGTGTAAGGGCCGGGGTCGAGGCTTGAAATATCCAAATTCAAAATACTCCCGACTTCGCTGAAAGTTTTGATCGTACGCCCGGAAGCATCGAAAATTTGGATAATTCCTTCAAAATCAGTCCCGGCGAATGCTAAAAAGATAAAATGATCGGCCGGATTGGGGAGTAACATAATCTCTGGCTGATCAAGGTTCTGAACACCCACGGCTTCGGTAGCCACTGCTTCGTATACGATATTGGCCAGGTATGGAACAGTTGGCGTGAGAGACTCCAGTTTGATCCTGTAAATTCCGGTGCCCGGATTTTCGTAGGGGTAAAAAACGGGCTTAAGAAGGCCTGTATCACCAGTTGGCAGGTTAAAAATGGCACTGCTGACAGGATTGAGATAGCACAGGCTGTCGTCGCAAAAATTGGTGACCCAGCCGGTAGGAAATGGCTGTTGCAGCGTACGTGTCCATTTTAATGTTACGGTTTGGCCGCTGTTGTTGATGATGTAATTGGTAATATCAATCTGAAACTGACTGGCCGGCGCTTCTTTGTGCAAACTGTCGGCATACAGGGTCAATCCGGATGTTTGAGCAAAAGAAGCGCCGCTTATGAAAAAGCAGGCAAGGAGTGGGAAAATCAGCTGTTTCATTTTGCAGGTGATGTGGCAGCGATTCGAAAATCGGTTGCCAGGGTGAATAAATTTGATTGAAGTGTTTGAAAAGAGTGGTTTGAGCCTAAATTTTCGAAAAATAACAAAGATTACTTCTTCGATCAAAGTAATGGCTGAACATGTCTCCCCGTGGCCAAAAATTGCGATATTTACCTTTTTAAAAACACCTTCTCAGGCCATTTAATCTTCTTTTATCACCCGTTGGAATGGTATTTTTCTCAAAAGTATTTCGACATCTGAGGCTCTCCCTGTCTCTGCTGGGTCTAACTGGTTTCCATTTTTTTGCAATAGCTCAGCCATACGAAAGCCTGACTATTGAAAACGGTTTGTCGCAGGGATTTGTGTCCAGTATAATTCAGGACCACATGGGTTTCATGTGGATTGCGACGATCGACGGACTGAATCGATACGATGGGGTAAGTTTTAAAATATTTCGACATAACGAGGCTGACCCGTTCTCTTTGCCCGGCGACAGGGTAAGGCATATTTTTGAAGATTCCAACAACCTGATCTGGACACTCACAGAGGGCGGAATTTCGTGTTACGAATCACAGAACGAAAAGTTTTATTCATTTGATTTTTATCAGAATCTGAGCCAGGTAGAACGCCTCGATCTGTCGAGAATGATAGAATTGAAGCATGGGGAATATTGCATTTTTTCATCCGATACGCTGTATTTTATAAATTTTGAGCATAAAGGATTGATCAAGGCTGAAAACATCAATCGGTTTCAAATAAAAAGGTATGGATTCAGTTCGGATGTAGGCGAAATTCGCATGGTATTAAATACAGGAGACTCGATCTGGGTTTGTACCCAAAGAGGTATTTGGTGCGACTATGGCCGAAGAGATGAATTTAAGTTGGTATTAAAAGCCCAGGAAAACTGGGATTTTAATGGCCTTTGGCTCAATCCTCAAGACGGCAAACTACTTGTGATGGCACACGACCGGTTATTCTCCCTGGCCGGAGAACACTGGGGGGTAACCCATCTGCCGGGTATCGGGAGGGATCACCTTAAAAAAGGCCTGTACGACGGCGAGCATATTTACTTTTTCGGAAAGAATCAGTTGTATCAATGGGATAATAACCAGCTGAATGTTTTGGCATACGAATTGCCGGATCTCATTACAGGTTATGTTGACTCCGAAGGCGTTATTTGGTTAGGGACAAACACGCACGGTATTCGAAAAATATATCCCAGGCGCAATAGATTTAATGTTTTTATGCGTCAGACCGGGATTGGCGGAGGGATACTGGACGATAACGAAGGGGTTCTCTGGATACAGGGAGGAGATGGTTATTTGCGGCTAAACGAACATGAGAAACAGTTTAAGGTCAACTCGTTTTTATCCCCGCAAACCAAATATGTTACGCTCAGAAAAGGGAAAGACAATTTATACTGGGGGCATCGAAATGATAACACTTTGATGGCCTTTGATTTGAACAAGAGGCTGCTGAGCCGGCATTCGTTGCAGGACTCAAATATTCGAATCACGGCAGGTATATTTAATTGGGAACGGCCTTATTTTTTGCTTCTTGACGAAAACACCGGCCTGATAAGGTATTATCCTGAAAGCCGGAATATTGAAAGGTTTTCCCTCCGTGAATTGTTTGAACCCTCCGTCACCATATCGATGAATATATTATTTCCGGATCGCAACGGGCGCATCTGGATAGGGTCGACTAACGGACTGATATGCGCCGAACCGACCGACAATGGTGAAGGATACAATTATCGTATCTGGAACAACAAGGGCGATCAAACGCAAAGGCTGAGCGATAAACAGATCAATTTTATTGAAGAAGACCCTGATGACCCCGAAGTCATCTGGATCGGTACGCAGCACGGCCTGAATCGACTGGAAATCAAAACTGGGGAAATAAGGCAATTCAAACAATCGGACGGATGGCCCAGCGACGTCATTTGCGGAATTCTGAAGGGCAATGGCCCGCAACTCTGGGTCAGTACTTTTTACGGACTGATTGAGTTGAATACCAGGAATTTCCAATGGCGACATTTTACTACCATACACGGATTGCCGTCTAACGAGTTTAACAGGGGGGCGGCTTTTCGCCAAAAAAATGGCCGGTTGGTTTTGGGATGCGTCAGCGGACTGGTATGTTTTTATCCGCAAGACATACCACAATCTAGTTTTCATCCCCGGTTGTTGATCACGAACCTGCTGGTCAATAATATTCCGATTACTCCCGGCGACAGTACCGGCATATTAAAAGAATCGATATCGCTTTGTTCTTCGATCTCGTTGGAATACGATCAGTCAAATGTCACCTTTCATTTCGCGTTACTCGACTTTCTCAATCCCTCCTGGAATCGCTACTACTATAAGCTGGAAGGCGTTGATAATGTTTGGCAATACAATGGAAGCGAGTCAAAAATTCAGTATGTCAATCTTTCTCCCGGCTACTACAAGTTTTGGGTAAAAGCGCGCAACAGCGACGGTTACTGGAGCGGTCCGGTGGGAATAGATGTTGTCGTGCGCCCTCCCTGGTGGCGAACGACCTGGGCCTATGTATTATTCGGCGCGGTGTTTTTACTACTGGTCTGGCAGGGGCTTCGCCTGTGGATAAGGCAGGTGCGCCTTCGCGACCGACTGGCGGTTAAACAAATGGAAGCCGACCGATTGAAGGAACTTGACAACTTCCGGTCTGAATTGTACGCCAATATTACGCACGAGTTCCGAACCCCGCTAACCATCATACTGGGCATTGCAGATCAATTGCACGCACGTCTGGAGGGAGAAATGAAAGAGGGCGTTAAAATTCTGACCCGTAACGGCCAGCAGTTGCTAAGACTGATCAACCAGATTCTCGACCTTTCAAAAATTGAACAAAGGCATTTGGAATTAAATCCGGTTCAACTGGATATTATCGGTTTTATCAAATATCTGGGGGAGTCGTATGCGGCCCTGGCCCGGCAGAAGGAAATAGAGTTTCAGGTGCAGACCAGTTTGCCGGAGTTGAAGATGGATGTCGACGTCCAGCGGATGCAGGAAATACTCGATAACCTCCTGTCCAACGCTTTCAAGTTTACACCCAAAGGAGGGACTGTAAGTATCGAGATCGGGGTTTTAGCCGGTAAAAAATTGATTATTCACGTAAAAGATACCGGTATTGGTATAGAACCAGAACACCTCGATCGTATTTTCGATCGATACTATCAGGTCAATCGTACGTCGCTCCATTCTTCAGGCGGCAGCGGGATCGGGCTTGCCTATACCCGTGCGTTGGCCGAGATAATGGGCGGCTTTCTGCACGTCAGGAGTACTCCCGGGGAAGGCAGTGTGTTTACACTTGAATTGCCGATTAAAAACGATACCCAGGGGACCCCGACGCCGCCACTCCAGCCCGGTAGTCTGGTAAATGTCGGGCTTCCAGCCATGGGGCAGGAACCATTGTCGCAATTGCCCCTGGTGCTGATTGTCGAAGATAATGATGACGTCGCGTCTTATATTGCTTCCTGCCTGACCGGACAGTACCAGGTCAGAATGGCGAACAATGGCAAGATGGGTGAAGAACTGGCGTTTGAGTTAATTCCAGACATCATCATTTCCGATATAGCCATGCCCGATCGCAACGGGCTTGAATTGTGCAAACGTTTGAAAAACGACCGGCGAAGTTCCCATATCCCTATCATTTTGCTGACCGCCCGTACCGATACCGAACAGCGAATCCGGGGCCTGGAACTGGGCGCAAACCTGTATTTGACCAAACCGTTTTATCAGAAAGAACTTTTGTTGCATCTTCAGAACCTGCTGCAATGGCGGTCAGATATGCAGAAGCAGTGGGCTTCGCTTGAAAAATCGACCGAATCCGGACTATATCAAACAGCGGTAGTGGAAACAGAGACGCTGGATAGCAGCTTCGTCCAGCAAATGCTCAACGTTATCGAGGAAAAATACACGGAGCCCGATTTCTCCGTCTCCGATATCTGCCGGGCCATGGTGCTCAGCAATGCCCAATTGCATCGAAAAATAAATGCCCTGACCGGCAAATCGCCGGGCTATTATTTGCGGCAGCGCAGGTTGTCGGCGGCCCGGGTGTTGTTGCTCCAACATAAACACCTGTCGATTGCCGAAATCGCCTACCAGGTAGGCTACTCCGACCCTTCCTATTTTGCACGTGTATTTTCAGCCGAGTACGGCTGTTCGCCAGCCAAATACCGCGGAGACGAAGGAAAAATCACCGCGAACAAGCCATGAAAAACGGCATGGAGATAAAAATCCGCTGATTTGAGACAAAAATCCTAGTGGATTTTTCCGTCCACAGGCACATTTGCCGAGTTCTTAATCCCGAGTGTGATTGAATTTAATTTTCTTGACGATTAAGCGCTTCTCCCGCGTGTCAAGACCCATATACTCCGGTTTCCTTCCATCGAGGGGGACCAACATCTGAGCATTGGGCCCCTCTCCTTCGCGGAGAGGGGCTAATGGGTTAACGTGTTATGGGGGCAAGAGGTGCTGGTAATTAATACCCGAAACACGCTTCATTTCAATCATGCAAGACCTAATAGAACTAGTAAATCTGATACAGCGGACGAAATTCAAAGCGAATGGTTTGCTTGAAGTCATCGTGGAGCCGGAGTCGCACATGGGGCAACTGTTTGATGCTATTGCTCAAAAAAAAGTGCGTACGGATGAGGATGCGAAGACGCTTTTTCCCGAAGCGATGAAAGATGCCGGGCGGCTCGCTACGATCAAAAGCAAATTGAAAGACCGCCTGACCGACTCTGTTTTCCTCCTGGGTTTTAAGGAAAGTAATTACGCCGATCGCCACCGCGCTTTTTTCGAGTGTACGAAAAAGTGGGCCTCGGCCATGTTGCTCATCAACAAAAACGCCCGCCTGAACGGTATCAATGCCCTGGAAAAGCTACTGCGGCATACCGAGCAATTTGAGTTTACAGAACTGACAATCGATATTCTCAGGGTACTGCGCCTTCATTACGGACTGGTGGAAGGAAACGAGCAGCAGTATACTTTTTACGAAAACAGGCTTCGTGAAGTGGAAGAAATAGGCGCTGCCGAGAATCAGGTAGAGGCATTGTACACTGATCTGGTGATCCGTTATGTCAACAGTAAAGCGGATAAAAACGCCATCACTGAAAAAGCGCAGGACTACCATAAAAAAGCTGCTCCACTCTTGCGTCGCTATTCTACATTCAAAATACAAATGTTTGGCAGGCTGATCGAGACAATTATTTACGACAGTCAGAATAATTATAAAGAGATGACCAGGGTATGTGAGGAGTCGATCGCATTTTTTGAAGCCAAACCATACCAGACTACCTTGTCGCTACAGGTGTTTTATTACAACCTGGTCGTATGTTATCTCTCTTCCAGAATGTTTGACAAGTGCCGCGGTATCATCGAAAAATTCGATCAATTCCTTGAGGAGGGCTCTTTCAACTGGTTCAAAATGCAGGAGTTGAGTTTTTTCACCCAGATGCACGCCGGAAATTATGCCGCGGCATTTCAAACCTATAAAAAAGTCGCGGACCACCCCAATTTTGAGACCGTATCGGCGCCCGTCGCGGAATTATGGAAAATACTCGACGCCTACCTCTGTTTTCTGTTGTACGTAGGCCTGCTGAAGCCCAATACTGACGGTGCGCCCGGGGAACAACAAATCAAATTCAGGCTTAATCGATTCCTCAATGAAGTCCCTGTTTTTTCGAAAGATAAACGGGGCATGAACATTCCAGTGCTGATTATCCAGTTTATTTACCTGCTTGCCGATGGCAAATTCGAAGCCTGCGAAGAAAGAGTCGATGCGTTGAACAAATACAGGTTGCGTTATTTGTACGACCGGGAAACGCTGCGAAGCAGTTGTTTTATCAAATTTCTCGCCTCAATTCCGGGAAGCGGTTTCAATTCGTCCAAGCTGAAAAACAAGATATCGAAACTGCGTGAGTGCCTGGCTGCCAATCCGTGGTACGCCGTACCGCAAAGCCTCGAGATCGAAATTGTGCCATATGAAGACTTGCTTGAAATTGTTTTGCATTGTATTTAAAGAAAGGTATTTATAAATTACATAAAAATGTACTGGGAAATAATGGGCGTATTTGTGTCCTTTTTTTGAGTAGGTTCCAGGCATACCTTTGGAATAACATTTAATCCTTAATCGACATCTGTAACTAGTCATCATCTTCTCGCTTATGAAATCTTCACCCGTCTCCTGGGCTTCCATAGGAAGCCGTTTACTCGTATTGGATCATGTCCGGTTCCACAAAGGAATCATTATTATCGACGTGATCGGCCTTTGAAAACCTAACACCTTTTTTTTAATCCATCCTGTTTCGTCTCGGAGAGTAGAGGTTACCCGTTTTCTTTCCGCATACTCTCTTTCCTATCCCTTTCCTATAAGAGCAATTCCGCAGACAAGCCGGTATTGTTTTTTCCCCGATTTGTTTTTCCTGACAGGCATGTGCGCCTTGTGCGGGCTAACTGTCTATTGGTTTTAATCTTTTCTATAACCTGTTCGGGACGTCACAAACACGCTGGTATTTTTTTAATAAGTGTCATCTGTGATCACCCCTGGTAAAGACGAGAACCGGCAAATGGTAAAGTAATTCACTATGTAACGCACTAAAACGAGATCTGTCTGCATCCGCCGGAAGGGCGTAAGCATGAGACATCGACGGTAATTACCCGTACTGAGGCGTTGTACAAAGGTCTGGCGCCTCAGCGGGGTTTTTGAATGCCTTGCCATTACTTGTATTGATTCTTCTTTAATCCGATAAGATATATTCTTTTTATTCAAATCCGCTTCAATCATGAAAAGTCCAACTGCACTGTTAGGGCCCGGAACTTTATTGTCTCCCGGCCTGGCGAGAATTGGTTTTGTTTTCTTTTCTCTATCCCTGGAAGGGTCCCTCGCCGCATTTTCCTCTGAATTTCTATCCGACTCATAATACAATTCTGCATGCTCGCTGCGAGATGCCTGGGATGCTGGCGACCATTTGGTTGTTTGGCAACAGGCCACCCGCGTGCCTTTCGCCTTGTCTGTGCATCGCTATCCGACAGGCCGTATTTATTTCTCCGATAATTCTTTATTCCTGATAAACAATCTCCTATGAAGTATCTCTACGAATCCGTTTCTCGTCTGAAAACTTCACTCCCGGGTTTATTAAAAAAGACTTTTGCCGTTTTGGGCAACAAGGGTCCTGGCAGCACTCGAAATTATGTATTGCTGGGCGTATCACTCATTACGATATTATTCGTGCTTGCCATAGGCACGTCGCGGCTCATACCAGGGCAGGAACTTCCCGGTATCGTCCGCTTTTTTCAGTCAGATGCCCGATCTGAATATTCCTTTGAGATAGAAGGAAATCAACGATTTCACTGGCTTTCCGAAGCCGGAGTTGGACTGTCGGCCAAATTGCCATTGGGACATACCCGCCTTACCTGTACCGATCAACCCGCGGTTATCGACGGGCGGGAAACGATTCGAAAAGTAGTGGGCATTCACCCTCAGGTAAATTCGGATATCGAAGCCAGACTGGTCTTCACTTATTCCGAAGAAGATCTCAACGGCAATAAAGAAGAAGATCTGATCTTATATTCCTCCAATGATGAGGGCGTGACCTGGGAGCCTCATTTTAACTCCCGGGTCGATATAAAGGCGAATACCATCCTGCTGGAAGGTATTCGCCATTTCTCGTTGTGGACGGCAGCCGCGGCTATGCCGCCTGATCCGGGCTGCATCACGGGGGCTCGTTTGTGGCTTCGTGCTGATGCAGGCGCCTACAATACCGGTTTGGTCGAAGCTGCCAATGGCCAGCAGATCAATACCTGGAAAAACTGGGGCTCCGGCGCCGCCGATGCAATACCCAATTCCGCCTCGCAAATCCCCCTGCTGACCGACGGCGCCCAGTCGACGGCCTTCAACTACAACCCGGTGATCAACACAACGGGTAAATATTTCAAAATACCGGGCGGCGTTATCGGAGCCAATACTTTTACCAATGCCAACGTATTTGCCGTAACGCGTACGAATACAGCCACGAACGCTTCCGTTTTGTACGAACCCGGCAGTACCTACCTCAACGCGCACGTCCCCTGGGGCAACGGTACGATTTACTGGGATGCCGGTAATTATGGCTCCCTGCGCCTTACCACGGCCTACACCGGTAGCGGTGGCGCCTACGAGCGGCCTTATCTGTGGTCGTTTGTGGCCAACGGGACCGGCACGGCCAACCAGGCCATTTTGCGCAACGGTACCCAGCTGGCTGCCAAAAATTCGACTGTTAACTATACCGGTAATACCTCCAATACAGCCTATATCGGCGCTTATCCAGGTAGCAATTATTTTTATGGCGACATCGCCGAAGTCATTTATTTCCCGACCAACGTCAGCGCAAGCGACCGGTCCAAGATTGAATCCTACCTCGCCGTGAAATACGGCATTACTCTTTCGCACGATTACTTCGCCAGCAACGGCACGACCGTCTGGGACGTGGGCGCTTCCGGTGGATTCGACAACAATATCACCGGTATTGGCCGCGACAATTGCACTTCGCTGCATCAAAAACAAAGCCGGAGCATCAATACCGGGCAATTTGTCACCTTGTCGCTCGGTGCTTCTGTTGCCGCGAGTAATGCAGCCAATACATCGAACGTCACCAACGATAATTCCTACCTGCTTTGGGGCGACAACAACGGCAGCCTGACGACCATTTCGGCCGTCAGCGGAGTGAACGCCACTTCCCGTATGGCGCGCGTCTGGCGGGTGGATAAAACCAACTGGGCCGACCAGAACATCACGTTTAAAGCCCAGGGTTACGGCAATCGTTATTTGATCATTCACAATACCGACCCGGCTTTTGGTTCGGCGCCCACTCAGGAAATCCTGCTGGATGCCAACGGCGCCGCTACGTTTAACAGCAGTTTGCTGCCCGATGGGGCATATTTCACCATCGGCAACCCGCTCCAGGGCCCCGGCTGCGTTCATGCAGGCATTGCCTTGTGGCTTCGCAGCGACGATGCTCCCGACGGCAACCTGAGCGACAACACCGGCTGGTACGATTTCAGCGGCAACCAGCGTTCGTTCGACTGGGTGTTCAGCGATCCGTCGGGTGTTGCCGGCGGCGTCAACTACAACCGTTATCTCCATTTTGACGGTAACGACTACCTGCGCAGCAGGATCAGTCCGTTTGCCAATGCCCTTACTGAAGGCGACGTATTTGCCGTGACGAAAAGTACCACCCGGACCGGCGACAACGGCAATATGTTCGATTTTGGCGGCAGCAGCCGCGCCTACCACTATTCCTGGAGCAACGGCGCCATTTATCAGGGATTCGGCACAACGGATCGATGGGGCGTCAATCCGCTGACGGGAGCCATCCCCGACGGTAAGCCCGGTATGACCTGGGCCGGCGCTTCGGTCGATATACTCAACTGGAACCTGTTTAACGTCTATTCCAAAACAGGCGACTGGGGCATGGGCTGGAACGGCAACATGCGAACCACCAATTCCAATACCGCCAACTTTGCCCTGGCAGGCGGCAACGAGCACATCGGCGCCGTATCGGGCTGGCCTTATTATGGCAGCATCGGCGAAATTGTTCTGTATAACCGCAAACTGACGCCTGCCGAACGGCAAAGGGTAAACTCCTATCTGGCCCTGAAATACGGTCTCACCCTCGATCAAAACACGCCAACCGACTATCTCGCTTCCAACGGCACCACAAAAATGTGGGATGCCGCGGCCAATGCGACTTACAAATACAATATTGCCGGCCTGGGCCGCGACGATTGTCAGTTGTTGTATCAAAAACAAAGTATCAGCGTCAATCCGGGGCAGTTTATCACCTTCTCGGTCGGAAATACGGTGGCTGCCAGCAACAGCGCCAATACGGGAACCATCGGCAACGACCGTTCTTTTTTGGTATGGGGCGACAACAACGGCAGCAAAACCACCACGGTGGTCGTGGCCGGCGCCAACGTCACCGAACGCATGAGCCGCGTCTGGCGGGTCGACAAAACCAACTGGGCCGATCAGAACATCACCGTTCAGGTGCAAGGCTATGGCAACCGATACCTCATCATCCACAATACCGACCCGGCATTCGGCACTGCACCGAATCAGGAAATATTGCTCGATCCGAGCGGCAAGGCGACCTTTAACAGCAACTTGCTGCCTGACGGCGCCTATTTTTCCCTGGGCAACGTATTGCAGGGCCCCGGTTGCGTCAACACGGGTATCGCCAGCTGGTTCGACGCCAGTGAAATGCCGGTCGGCAATATGGTGGAAGGCACCGGCTGGACCGACAAAAGCGGCTGGGAGCGCAACATGACCCAAATCGGCGCCGGCCGCGATCCTTCCGTGTCGGAAGGGATGATCAACTTCAATAAAGGAGTGTTTTTCGACGGCGACGACGTTGTGTACCAACCCTCCTATGGAACATCTTTTACCGCCGGTGAGTATTTCGCCGTCGGGCAAGCAAAGGATATTGCTAACCGAGGGCCCTTGTGCGATTTTGGCGGTGTAACCGGTCAGGGCTCCTTCCATTACCCCTGGGGTGATGGCGCTTTATACGAAGGCTTCGGTACCAACGACAGGGTAGGGTACAATCCCAACACAAATGCCATCCTTGACAATACCAGCCCCGGCTTTACCGTCACGGGTACCGGGTATCAAATGACCAACTGGAACATCGTCAACGTGGGCGCCGCCACAAACGACTGGATGTCCAACTTCAACGGCCTCACTAAAGTGCAGCGCAACTCGAACACGCCGAAGTTCCTGACCAGTTCCAACAACTCCAACGGCAACATGCACATCGGCTGGCGGGAAGGCTTTCATTACTATGGCAATATCGCGGAGGTAGTACACTACAACCGCAAGCTTACCGCCGCCGAACGGCAGCGCGTGCACAGTTATCTGGCTTTGAAATACGGTATAACGCTGGATCAATCATCGCCATACAATTATGTTGCGACCAACGGCGCAGTGTATTGGGACGCAGGCGCCAATGCAGCTCACAAATTCAATATTGCCGGTATCGGCCGCGACGACTGCACCAATCTGAATCAGAAACAGAGCAAAAGCGCCAACGCAAACCAATTCATTACCGTCGCGCTGGGGAATACAATCCAGAACAGTAACAGCGCCAACACCGGTACGATCACCAATGATCGCTCTTTCCTCGTCTGGGGCGACGACAACGGCAGCAAAACCACGAGCGTTGCGGTAAGCGGCACAAATGTCACCACCCGGATGACTCGTGTCTGGCGGGTGGACAAGACAAACTGGACGGACCAAAACATTACTTTCCGTGCGCAAGGGTACCCCAACCGTTATCTGCTCATTCATAATACCTCGTCCACTTTTGCCACTGCGCCCACGCAGGAGATCGAACTCGATGCCAACGGGCAGGCGACGTTCAACAGCAACCTGTTGCCCGATGGCGCTTACTTCACTATCGGGGCGGCCGTCAAAGGGCCCGGTTGCGTCGACGTAGGCGTTGGCGCCTGGTGGCGCGCCGATATCAGCGCGGCGGTTGGCAACTGGGAAGATTACAGCGGCAACGAGGTCAATCTGACCACCGTCAACGGAACAGTGACCTATGCCAACACCGGCGCCAATTACAACCCCCTGTTCAAATTCAATTCGGGCAACTTTCAGTATGCCAGCGGCATTTTCAAAAACGCGCCCGGCGCCCTCAATATGAAGGTTTTCTCGGTCGTTGTGCCGGTTAATGGCCAGTTCAACGCCCCCTGGGGCGAACGCAGTTCGAATGGATACAACGTCGCGCTTTGGGCGCCATATTCCAACGACTATGCTTACTTCGATGCTCCCTGGGGGTATCGTATCAACCATCCTTTTTCCTCCAACGGCGGCAATTACGGCGCGCCCAACATTGTTGCCGGTGAAAAAACACCGACAAACCTGGCGCTGCGCATCAATGGCAAAGTGTTCAATCAGGCGGGCTCTTACGGCGGTACCTACGTGTCGAATACCACCCTGAACTATGTTGGTGCACAACCCGGCCAGTCGACTACCGGTAACGGTGGCGTGGCCGAGGTTATCGTCTACCAGGACGGTTCGAGCCTTACCGCAACCGACGTACAAAAGATAGAAAGCTACCTGGCCCTTAAATACGGCATTACACTCGACCAGGCCACCCCGCGCGACTATCTCGCTTCCAATGGTACAACCAAAATGTGGGACGCAACCGTCAATTCCGGCTACAAATCCAATATTGCCGGTATTGGCCGCGACAACTGCCAGGGTCTGCATCAGAAACAGAGCAAAAGCGCCAACCCCGGCCAATTTATCACCGTCGCCGTAGGGCCCAATATTTTTAACAGTAATGCCGAAGACACCCTGAACGTCACTAACGACCGCTCCTTCCTCGTGTGGGGCGACAACAACGGCGTGCTTTCAAACGTAGTGGCCGTCAGCGGCGTCAATGTCACCGAACGCTCGGCGCGCGTGTGGCGGGTCGACAAGACCAATTGGGCCGACCAGACGATCACGTTTAAGGCCCAGGGCTACGGCAACCGCTATTTATTGATTCACAACACCGACCCCAACTTCGCCACGGCGCCTACCCAGGAGATTGAACTGGACGCCAGCGGCCAGGCCAGTTTCAACAGCAACCTCCTGCCCGACGGCGCTTATTTCACACTCGGAAACGCGGTAGTAGGTCCCGGATGTGTCAACGTCGGCGTAAAATACTGGCTCAAAAGCGATTACGGCGCCGGCGCGACCGAGTGGTCCGACTATTCGGGCAATGAAAACCACGCCACGCCCACCGGTACGCCGGCACTTACCGGTCTGATCAATTTCAATCCGGCTTATCAGTACAACAACACCGCCCACAGCCTGCCCGCTTCATCCGATCTGGTGGGCAATTACACCATTTTCGGCTTGGCAAAGATCACCGGCAACTCCGCCCGCGTGTTTCAATCGCAGGTCGGGAATGCCCTTTTTGGCTATTGGGGCGGAAAAGAAAACGTCATTTACCTGGATGCCAATCCCAATTTGCTCACCGGTATTTCGGCAACGCAAAACGTCAACCTCTTTTCGGTACAGCGAAGCAGCACGGGAAGCGGTCCCTGGGAGTTCAGGGGCGAAGGCAGCGTGATCAATTCCGGGACTTCCTCCGCCAATTCTACCTGGCGGCTCAACATCGGCAGTAAACAAAATTACAACGAACCTTCGCAGGTACTGGTACCCGAGGTGGCCGCTTACAATCGCGACCTTACGGCCGCCGAGGTGCAGCGCGTCGAGTCCTATTTTGCCCTCAAATACGGCCTGACACTCGACCAGACTTCCCCGCAGGACTATCTGGCCAGCAACGGTACCACCAAGATGTGGGATGCTACGGCCAATGCGACGTACAAGTTCAACATCGCCGGTATCGGCCGCGATAAATGCAGCCAGCTGCATCAAAAGCAGAGCAAAAGCTCCAACAGCGGCCAGTTTATCACCATCGCCCTCGGCGGCAGCATCGCCGTCGACAATGCGGGCAACCCGGAAAACATCGCCAACGACCGCTCCTTCCTCGTCTGGGGCGACGACAACGGCAGCAAAACCACCGTGTTGCCGGTGACGGGCGTAAACGTGACCGAACGCATGACCCGCGTCTGGCGGGTGGATAAAACCAACTGGGCCGATCAGGATATTACGTTCAAAGCCGACGGATTCCCCAATCGTTATTTGTTGATCCACAACACATCCGCCTCCTTTGCCACGGCGCCCGACCAGGAAATCCCGCTCGACGCGATCGGCAAAGCGACCTTCAACAGCTCCGCTTTGCCCGATGGCGCCTATTTCACTATCGGAGCGGCAATCAAAGGGCCGGGTTGTGTGAACAACGGGAATATCGGCTGGCTACGGGCCGACTTCGGCTTGAGCGACGGCTCCTTGTGGGAAGACTATAGCGGCAACGACATCTCTTTCGTTCAAACGGTGGCTGGTGAGCAAGCTGCTTACCTTAGCGGTAATTCGGTGACCAATTTCAACCCCGGACTGAACTTTGCCGCCGGCGATAACCTGGAAAAAACGGCCGGTTTGCTGACCAGCGCCGGCGGTACCGTCATCGCTGCCGTGATGCACAACAATGTATCTTCGGGATGGAGCGATATTTATAACCAGGATGTCGATGACCCGACCTTCGGTAAATACAATGTATCCGCCAACATGAAGGTATTCGACAACGGCGTTCATACCGCCAACGACGTGCCGCTGGCCTTTACCGAAAATAAAAACAATATCGCCACTTACACCTACGCCAACACGGCCAACAGCTATGCTGCGTATATGGACGGCAAACTGCACAATATTCCACACGCCGCCCTGCCCTCAATTGATGCCGGTATTGGCTATATCGGCGGTGAAAACACCGCTGAAACCTGGCTCGGCAACATCTATGAGGTCGCTTTTTACAACAGAAAACTGACGGCGGCCGAGTTCCAAAGGGTGCACTCGTACTTCGCTTTGAAATACGGGGTAACGCTGGATCAAACGACTCCGCAAGACTACCTCGCCAGCGACGGCTCTACCAAAATGTGGGATGCCACGGCTAACGCTACGTACAAATTCAACATCGCCGGTTTGGGAAGAGACGACTGCCAGGCGCTTTATCAAAAACAAAGCCTAAGCGCCAACCCCGGCCAGTTTGTCACCTTTGCCTTGGGAGCCAGTATCGCCGCAACCAATGCGGCCAATACCAATACGATCAGCAACGACAAATCGTTCTTCGTATGGGGCGACGACAATGGCAGTGCGGTTACAACTGTTGCAGTTTCGGGCACGAACGTCACCGAACGGATGACGCGCGTGTGGCGGGTCGATAAAACCAACTGGGACGACCAGGATATCACCTTCCGGGCCAGTCTTTACCCGAATCGTTATCTCCTCATCCACAACACATCGGCCACCTTCGCCACTGCGCCGACCCAGGAAATCCTGCTCAACAGCAATGGTGAAGCGACTTTCAACAGCAACCTCCTGCCCGACGGCGCCTACTTTACCATCGGCGATGCCGTAAAAGGCCCCGGCTGCGTCAATGCCGGGATCAAACTCTGGCTGCGCGGCGACTTTATGGCCGCCGTCGATTCGTGGACGGATTACAGCGGCAACGATCGGGTGGCAACCCAAACGACAACGGCCAATCAGCCGACCGTCGATCCCGACGAACTGAACTTCAACCCGGCCCTGAACTTTGATAACACCAACGACAACCTGACCATCGCCAACAGCGCGCTCAGCGGGCTGCCGACCGGAAACGGTTCGCGTACGGCCTTCACCGTGGGTAAATTGAATACCAATACCGGTCAGGATTTCGCCTTCGCCTACGGCAGCAATGCCGCCAACCAGAGTTTCGACATGGGCAACAGTACCAACCGGGCCTGGTATGAAAACTGGGGCGGCGGCTATTTCGGTACCATCGGCGCCTATCTCGCCAATCAAACCCTGATCAATACCTGGAATCACGACAACAGCGTGAATCCCAGCAGCAAAGGCTACTTCGACGGTAAACAGGACTGGTCGCAGAACATCACCCTGAACACGGTCATCGGCTCCAATCCGTTCTACATCGGCCGTCACAACGACGGCGGCGCCCCGCGCTGGTGGGACGGCTACATCGGCGAGATTATCGTGTACAACCGCTCGCTGACGGCAGCTGAAATGCAGCGCGTCAACTCTTACCTCGCCCTCAAATACGGGATTACGCTCGATCAGACCACGCCGACCGACTACCTGGCGGGCGATGGCGTCACAAAAATGTGGGACGCAGCAGCCAACGGCGCCTTCAAACACGACATTGCCGGTATCGGCCGCGACAATTGCCAGGGCCTGCACCAGCGGCAATCCAAATCGGTCAATGCCGATGCCCTCGTGACCATGGGCAACGGCAATACCATCGCCGCAAGCAATGCCGCCAATACCAACGACATCGCGGCCGACAAATCCTTCCTCACCTGGGCCAACAACAACGACGCCCTCAGCTGGCAACTCACCGAGTCGCCGGCCGACCGTATGCGCCTGACGCGTGAATGGCGCGTGGACGAAACCGGTACCATCGGCTCCGTCAAGCTGCGCGTGCCCGACAATTCCAGCGCCCTGAGCAGCAAAATGCCGGCAGAGGCGACGACCATCTACCTGTTGGTCGACGACGACGGCGACTTCAGCAGCGGCGCCATCGAGGTACCCATGACGCTGAACGTCACCGACTGGGAGGCTGATTACGATTTCAACGACGGGCAATATTTCACCTTTGCCACGCAGATTCCGCCCGCACCGGGTTGTGTCGTAAGCGGGCTTCAACTTTGGCTGAAAGCCGACCAGGGAACGAGCTCGACCACCAACGGCGATGCGCTCACTTCCTGGCTTGACCAAACCGTCAATACCCGCGACCATACCCAGACCAATGTATCCTGGCAGCCCAAATTCAAAACCAATGCGTTCAACTTCAACCCGGCCGTGAATTTTGACGGGACGGACGCCATGATTACCGATGCATTTGCCTCGGGCAACGAAGCGGTGCACGTATTTGTCATGTCGAAAGTAGGAGACAACGCCTGGCGCTCGCTCTACGGCTTCAACCGCGACGTAACCCACGTGCAATGGTACAACAACGGTGGAGCCAACCGACCTTCCGTCTGGTTGAGCGCCAACCAGATTCCCTCCACAGCGCTGGGGATCGATTATGGTATTACCACGTACATTTTGCCGAAAGACGGTTCGCAAAAAACCATTCACTGGAACGGCACTTCTGC
Organism: Saprospiraceae bacterium; assembly: GCA_016787345.1. GTDB lineage: Bacteria > Bacteroidota > Bacteroidia > Chitinophagales > Saprospiraceae > M3007. The sequence continues at coordinate 29,252 of JAEUUU010000154.1, forward strand.
CAACATAGCGGGCAACAACACCTACGGTTTCAGCGCCAACAAAATGGGACTCGGCTCCGATATCGGCAACGACGGATTGAGCCTGAGCGAAAATTTCCTGGGCGACATTGCCGAGGTCGTGATCTACAAAACAGGCTCCCCAACGACCAATGGCGGCCGCATGACCAACAACGAGATCGAAAAGATCGAAAGCTACCTGGCCCTCAAGTACGGCGTCACGCTTTCCCACGACTACCTGGCCGGCAGCGGCGGTACCATCTGGGATGTGGGCGGTAGCGGCGGTTTCGACAACAACATTGCCGGTATCGGTCGCGACGACTGCCAGGCTTTGAAGCAAAAACAAAGCAAGAGCATCAATGCCGGACAATTCATCACCTTCGCGCTCGGCAACACCATCGCCGCCGACAACGCGTCCAACACCGCGACGATCAGCCGGGATACCTCCTTCTTCCTCTGGGGCGACGACAACGGCAGCAAAACGACCGTCGTGCCGGTCAGCGGTACCAACGTCACCGAACGTATGGTACGCGTCTGGCGCGTAGATAAAACCAACTGGGCCGATCAGCAAGTCACTTTCCAGGCGCAGGGTTTTGCCAACCGCTACCTCCTGATCAGCAACGCTTCGGCCACTTTTGCCACGATCAATCAGGAAATTCCGCTGGATGCCAACGGCCAGGCCACCTTCAATACTTCGGTATTGCCCGACGGCGCCTACTTTACCATCGGCGACGCCATCAAAGGCCCCGGTTGTGTCAATACCGGCGTAAAAGTGTGGCTGCGGGCCGATCTGGGCACCGTTTCACCCACCTACTGGAGCGATTACAGCGGTCAGGACAACAGTCCGGTCGGTCGCGGCTCGGCGACGGTAACCGCCGGCGCGGTCAACTTCAACCCGGCTGTGACCTTTGCGGGCGCCGTTACGGGTGAAGCCTACGATTTCCAGAACGACCTGTTTACCTCCGGCAACAACAGTTTCGCCGTATTCAGTGTCGGTACAGGCCCCGGCGGCGCCATCCTGTCGCATGGCGCCAATGCCGCCGCTCAGGCCATTTATATACGGCCCTCCACGCCGACCTCCACCCTCGATTTTCACAGCTTTGGATTTTCGCGGGGAAGTATTCCCTCCGGTACCCGCCTCACCCGCATGGTGTACACATCGGGAAGCAATACCCGGGCCATTTCCTTCAATGGCAATGCCCCGACGACCAGTTCAGCCGTCGCGCTCAACTGGCAGCCCGGCGGAAACGGTACCCGTATCCTGGGCCACGACCTTGCAACCGGCAGCAACAAATACAACGGCAACCTGCCTGAAATGGTCGTGTATTTTAATGTCAACCTTACCGCTGCGCAAATCCAGCGCATCGAGAGCTATTTTGCCCTGAAATACGGCCTCACACTCGATCAAACGACGCCGCAGGACTACCTCGCCGGCGACGGGGTCACCAAAATGTGGGATGCCGCCGTCAACACAGGTTTTGCCAGCAACATTGCCGGTATCGGCCGCGACGATTGCCAAAGCCTGCAGCAAAAACAGAGCAAAAGCGCCAACACGGGCCAGTTCATCACCTTCGCGCTCGGCAGCAGCATCGCCGCCGACAACGCCTCGAATACCAACACGGTGACCAACGACAAGTCGTTCTTCGTCTGGGGCGACAACAACGGCAGCCTGACGACCATGACGCCGGTCAGCGGCGCCAACGTCACCCAGCGGATGACGCGCGTTTGGCGGGTGGACAAAACCAACTGGAACGATCAGGACGTTACCGTTCAGGTACAGGGTTATCCGAATCGTTACCTGATCGTCCACAACACTTCGGCCACCTTCGCCTCGGCGCCCAGCCAGGAAATTCCGATCGACGCCAACGGCCTGGCCACCTTCAACACGAGCCTGCTGCCCGATGGCGCCTATTTCACCATCGGCGACGCCATCAAAGGCCCCGGCTGCGTCAATCTCGGTGTAACCATGTGGTACCGCCCCGATTACGGCGTCACGCTGAGCTCGGGCAAGGTTTCTGCCTGGAACGATTACAGCGGAAACGAAGCCAACGTCAGCCAGTCTAACAGCGCCCGCCAACCGACGTATGGCGCGAGCGTACTGAACTTCAACCCCGGCGCCACTTTTGCCGGCGGCGCCGACGGACAAGTGTTGACCGCCACGCTGAACACGATGAACGGCAACAGCCCCTACACGATTGTTGCCGTACACAAACCCGACAATACGTCCTCCAACCTGTTTGCCATTGGTAATCCGGTGGCGAATCAGAGCATCGCTTACCATCCGAATTACGCCGGGGGGACCCGTTTGCTCTACCATTTCGGCGACGACCTGAGCGGCGGCGCGCCGCGCACCGGCTGGCAGCTCAATACTTTCCGGTATGATGCGCTGGCTTCCGGTACCGACCGTTACATCTACGACGAGGGCAAACAAATAGCCGCCAACACGTCCAACGCCAACAACGTACCGGCCAACCCGGCATTCTCCCTGGGTGGTTATAACAACCGCACCGGCGCCAGCGGCGAAGAATACGACGGTGATCTGGTCGAATTTGTCGCCTACAACGTCGTGCTTACAGCCGCCGAACGCAACCGGGTGGAAAGCTATTTTGCCCTGAAATACGGCCTCACACTCGATCAAACCACGCCGACCGACTACGTGGCCGGCGACGGTACGACCAAAATGTGGGATGCCACGCTCAACACCGGTTTCAACAACGACATTGCCGGTATCGGTCGCGACGATTGCCAGGCCCTGCACCAGAAACAATCCCAATCCGTCAATGCCGACGGACTGGTGACCATGGGCAACGGCAATACCATCGCCGCCGACAATGCGTCGAATACCAACGGCGTTTCGGCCGACAAGTCGTTCCTCGTCTGGGGCAACAACAACGCCGCCATTGCCTGGCAGTACACCGAAACGCCTGCCGCCCGCATGCGCATCAGCCGCGAATGGCGGGTACAGGAAACCGGGACCATCGGCTCCGTAAAAGTGCGCGTACCCGACAACAGCAGTCCGCTGAGCAGCAAATTGCCGCCCGAGGCTTATCCGGTCTACCTGCTGGTCGACGACGACGGCGATTTCAGCAGCGGCGCCATCGAAGTAGCCATGACCCTCAACGGCACCGACTGGGAAGGCAACTATAACTTTAACAACGGTCAATATTTCACCTTCTCCACCGAACTGCCGCCGGCTCCCGGCTGCGTCGTGCCCAACCTGAGCCTCTGGCTGAAAGCGGATGCCGGCGTGACCGGCGACCCGACCGTAACGGCCTGGGCCGACCAGACGCTCAACCTCAACCCGATCACGGTGGTTGGCGCGCCACAAATCACTTCGGCGATCAACTTCAACCCGGCGATCGTGCTGGGTACGGGTAAATATTTCACCACACCGGATGCTACGCACCTCAACCCGACGGCCTCGAAGGTCACCGTGTTTGCCGTGACCAAACCCAGCGTCCTGGCTTTCAACCCGATTTTGACCAAAACGGATAACTCGACCTGGCCGAATGGTTTCGGGATGTACGGCAATCCCAACCAGAAAGTCGGTTTCTGGCAGGGCGACCAAACCGGTACCGAACCGGCCAACGTGCCCCACCAGCTTTACCCGACAACGCCCTTTATTTCAACGGGTTATTACGATACCAACCAGAAAGTCAGCGTAAATGGTCAGGCGGCTACTTCGGCGACTCAAACGCCGACCAGTTCCGCCAGCCAGATCGAGATCGGTTATGGTAAAACCTATCAGTTTACCGGCGATTATGCCGAGGTTATCCTTTACAACGAGGACATCGGCTCGACCGGCCGCGACAAGGTGGAATCCTACCTGGCCCTGAAATATGGCATCACCCTGGCGCACGATTATTATTCCGGAGCAGGCGCCCTGCTTTGGGACCTGGGCAACACAGGAGGCTATGACAACGACATTGCGGGTATCGGTCGCGATGACTGCGATCTGCTGAATCAGAAGCAATCCAAATCAGTCAACACCTCGGCATTGGTAACCATAGGCAACGGTAACACCATTGCCGCCAGCAATACCGCCAACACCTCGACCTTCGTCAGCGACGCATCGTTCCTGCTCTGGGGCAACAACAACGGCGCCCTGGCCTGGCAAGTCGCCGAATCGCCGAGCGCCCGCCGTCGCCTGACCCGCGAATGGCGCGTGAGTGAGTCGGGCGTGGTCGGTTCGGTAAAAGTGCAAGCGCCCGACAACGGCAGCGCGCTGAGTACCAAACTGCCTGCGGAAGTCAGCACGGTTTACCTGCTGGTCGACGCCGACGGCGATTTCAGCAGCGGCGCTACCGAAGTGGCCATGACGCTCAACGGCACCGACTGGGAGGCCAATGTCGACTTTACCAACGGCCATTATTTCACTTTTGCTACCAACCTCCCGGCGCAACCGGGTTGTATCGCCACCAATACCTCCCTCTGGCTGCGCGCCGATCTGGGCTTCACACCCTCGTCGTGGGCCGATCAGAGCGGTTTGATGAACAACGCTACCCAGGCTACCGGCGCCAACCAGCCGGCCTTGGCCGGCACGGCCAATTACATCAACTTCAACCCGGCGGTTGATTTTGACGGTACCAACGACATCATGCAGGTGTCGGCTTCGGCCCTGGGCACGAATGCTTCCCAGTACACCCTGTTCAGCGTAGTCAGCGCAGATGCCGACGGTTCGGTGATTGTGCAGGAGATCAATGCCTGCAGCAATGCCGGCGTGAATCCGCAATTTACCGCGGCCGGCGACCTCAACTGGCATTCCAGCGCCTGCGTGGGTTCACCCGCGGCAACTGGCGGCGGTCTCGTCACCACCCGTGCGGTGCTCAATGCCGCCGACCGGAATTCGGGTTCCGGCCTGGGTTCTACCTGGCGCAACGGCACGGCCGGCGGTACGCTCACCCGCGACATCAACAGCGGTTCCGCCGAGGAAATTTGGGTCGGCGGCAGGGTCGACGGTTCGCCCGACAACTTCAACGGCCGTATCGCCGAGATGGCGCTGTACAGCGTGCAACTTTCGGCTGCCGACCGCGTCCGGGTGGAAAGTTACCTGGCGGTTAAATACGGTATCACACTTTCTCACGACTACGTCAACGGCGCCAACGCCACCATTTGGGATGTCGGCGCAACCGGCGGCTACGACAACGACATTGCAGGCATCGGCCGTGAAGATTGCTCCGATTTGAACCAAAAACAATCCAAATCGGTCAACTCCGACGCCTTGCTCACCATCGGCAACGGCAATACCATTGCCACCGACAACCCGACCAACAGCGCCGCATTCAGCGCCGACGTGTCGTATATGCTCTGGGGCAACAACGACGGGGCCATCAACTGGCAGGATACCGAGGCGCCCTCGCAGCGCCAGCGCCTGACCCGCGAATGGCTGATTTCAGAAACAGGCACGGTCGGTTCCGTAAAGATTCGCATACCGGACAACAGCAGCTCGCTCGCGACCAAACTGCCTGCCGAAGTGCTCTCCGTTTACCTGTTGGTCGACAACGACGGCGATTTCAGCAGCGGTGCGACGGAAGTGCCCATGAGCCTGAATGGTTCCAACTGGGAGGTCAATTATGACTTTGCCAACGGCGAATATTTCACAGTTGCCACAGAAACCTGCGCGCCCATCATCACCACCAATCCGGTGGATGTAACGCTTTGCGCGGGCGGCGATGCCACCTTTACCGTGGCTGCCCTCGGTCCGTCGTTGACCTACCAATGGCAGGAAGACGCCGGCTCCGGTTTTGTCAATATTCCGGGCGCAACCAGTGCGAGCTATACCAAAATGGCCGTCACCGGAGCGATGAGCGGTTACAAATACCGTGTTGTCGTAAACGGCGTTTGCGCGCCAGCTGCTACTTCTACGGAGGCTACCCTGACGGTGAATACGCCGCCGGCGATCACCACGCAGCCCTCTGCGGCCACGGTATGCGCCGGCCAAGACGCCAGCTTTACCGTCGTCGCGACGGGCAGTGGTCTGACGTATCAATGGCAGGAAAACACCGGTTCGGGTTTTGTCAATATCCCCGGTGCAACGAGTGCGACCTTTACCAAAATGGCCACGACAGCTGCCATGAACGGCTACCAGTACCAGGTCGTTATCAGCGGTACCTGTCCTTCGCCGGTGACTTCTTCGGCGGTGACCCTGACGGTAAACACGGCCCCGGCGATCAGCACGCAACCCGTCGATGTGACGGTTTGCGCGGGCAGCGATGCAACCTTTACCGTGGCAGCTACCGGCAGCGGCCTGACGTATCAATGGCAGGAAAATACCGGTTCCGGTTTTAACGATATCCCCGGTGCAACCAGCGCGACATTTACCAAAATGGCTACTACGGCTGCCATGAACGGTTACACATATCAGGTGGTGGTGAGCGGAACCTGCGCGCCCGCGGTCGCTTCGGCTTCCGTTCAACTGACCGTGAATACGGCGCCTGCGATCACCACGCAGCCCTCGTCCGCGACGGTATGCGCGGGTTCGGATGCAACCTTTACCGTAGTGGCTACGGGCACCGGCCTGAGCTACCAGTGGCAGGAAAATACGGGTTCGGGCTTTGTCAACATCCCCGGCGCGACCAGCGCTTCGTACACCAAGGCCATGACCACGGCCGCCATGAACGGCTACCAGTATCAGGTCGTTATCAGCGGAACCTGCCCTTCGCCGCTTACTTCCACGCCGGTGAGCCTGACGGTGAACACCGCTCCGGCCATCACCACGCAGCCTTCGGCCGCGACGGTATGCGCCGGCCAGGACGCCAGCTTTACCGTCGTCGCGACGGGCAGTGGTCTGACGTACCAGTGGCAGGAAAATACGGGTTCGGGCTTTGTCAACATCCCCGGCGCGACGAGTGCGACCTTTACCAAAATGGCCACGACGGCCGCCATGAACGGCTACCAGTACCAGGTGATCGTGAGCGGCGTTTGCCCCTCGCCGGTGACTTCGACGGCCGTGACTTTGACGGTGAATACCTTGCCCGCCATCACCACGCAGCCCTCGGCTGCGACGGTATGCGCGGGTTCGGATGCCACCTTTACCGTGGTGGCTACGGGCACCGGCCTGATGTATCAATGGCAGGAAAATACGGGTTCGGGCTTTGTCAATATCCCCGGCGCGACCAGCGCTTCGTACACCAAGGCCATGACCACGGCCGCCATGAACGGCTACCAGTATCAGGTCGTTATCAGCGGAACCTGCACGCCTCCGGTGACTTCTTCGGCGGTGAGCCTGACGGTGAACACCGCCCCGGCGATCACCACGCAGCCTTCGGCAGCGACGGTGTGTGAAGGGCAGGATGCGACCTTTACGGTGTCCGCCACGGGCACGGGCCTGACGTATCAATGGCAGGAAAACACCGGTTCGGGATTTGTCAACATCCCCGGCGCGACGAGTGCAACATTTACTAAAATGGCCACGACGGCCGCCATGAACGGTTACCAATACCAGGTGATCGTGAGCGGCGTTTGCCCCTCGCCGCTGACTTCGACGGCCGTGACTTTGACGGTGAATACCTTGCCTGCCATCACCACGCAGCCCTCGGCCGCGACGGTATGCGCGGGTTCGGATGCGACCTTTACCGTGGTGGCCACGGGCAGCGGCCTGAGCTACCAATGGCAGGAAAATACGGGTTCGGGATTTGTCAACATCCCCGGCGCGACGAGTTCGACGTTTACCAAAATGGCCACGACGGCCGCCATGAACGGCTATCAATACCAGGTTATTATCAGTGGAACCTGCACGCCTCCGGTGACTTCATCGGCAGTGACTTTGACGGTGAACACCGCCCCCGCCATCACCACGCAGCCTTCGGCCGCGACGGTGTGCGCGGGCCAGGATGCGAGTTTTACCGTGGTGGCCACGGGTACCGGTTTGACGTACCAATGGCAGGAAAACACCGGTTCGGGTTTTGTCAATATCCCCGGCGCGACGAGTGCGACCTTTACCAAAATGGCCACGACGGCCGCCATGAACGGCTACCAGTACCAGGTGATCGTGAGCGGCGTTTGCCCCTCGCCGCTGACTTCTACGGCCGTGACTTTGACGGTGAACACCTTGCCCGCCATCACCACGCAGCCCTCGGCCGCGACGGTTTGCGCGGGTTCGGATGCCACCTTTACGGTGGTGGCCACGGGCAGCGGCCTGAGCTACCAATGGCAGGAAAACACCGGTTCGGGCTTTGTCAACATCCCCGGCGCGACAAGTGCGACATTTACCAAAATGGCCACTACGGCTGCCATGAACGGTTATCAATACCAGGTAATCGTGAGCGGCGCCTGCACCCCGCCGGTGACTTCATCGGCAGTGACTTTGACGGTGAACACCGCCCCGGCGATCACCACGCAGCCTTCGGCAGCGACGGTGTGTGAAGGCCAGAATGCGACCTTTACCGTGGTGGCTACGGGCACCGGCTTGACGTATCAATGGCAGGAAGACACGGGCGGCGGATTTGTCAATATCCCCGGCGCGACCAGTGCTTCTTATACAAAGATGGCCGTTTCGGCAGTGCTGAACGGCAGTCAGTATCAGGTCATTATCAGCGGAACCTGTCCTTCGCCGGTTACCTCCACACCGGTTACCCTTACCGTGAATACCTTGCCTGCCATCAGTGTGCAACCTGTTTCGGCCACAGTATGCGCCGGCAACAACGCCAGCTTCAGTGTGACGGCGACGGGTACCGGCCTGACGTACCAATGGCAGGAAAACACGGGTTCGGGTTTTGTCAATATTTCGGGTGCTACCAACGCATCCTACACCGTGGTGTCGGCAACCGCGGCCATGAACGGTTATCAATACCGCGTGGTGGTCAGCGGAACCTGTACGCCGCCGGTCACCTCCGATGCTGCTTTGCTGACCGTGAATACCGCGCCGGCGATCACCACCCAGCCGTCCAATACGGCAGTGTGTGCGGGCAATGATGCGACATTCAGCGTTTCGGCAACGGGTACCGGCCTGACGTACCAATGGCAGGAAAACACGGGTTCCGGATTCGTCAATATCCCCGGTGCGACGGCCTCTACCTACACCAAGTCGTCAGTCAACAGTTCGATGAACGGCTACCAGTACCAGGTCATTGTCAGCGGCGCCTGTCCGCCCCCGGTCACCTCGTCTATTGCAACCTTGACGGTCAATACGCTGCCCAACATCACGGCGCAGCCGCTGAGCGTAACAACTTGCGAAGGCAACAATGCCATTTTCACCGTGACGGCCACGGGTACGGGTGTTACGTATCAATGGCAGGAAAACACGGGTTCGGGTTTTGTCAATATTTCGGGTGCAACGGGTTCCCTGTTCATCAAGTCTTCTGTAACGGCCGCCATGAACGGCTACCAATACCGCGTCATTGTAGGCGGTACTTGTCCGCCTTCCGTGACCTCCAATGCTGCCTTGCTGACGGTCAATACCGCACCTGCTATCACGACGCAACCCTCGCCGGTCATCGTATGCGAAACCAGCAACGCCACCTTCTCGGTATCGGCGACAGGCACCGCTCTGACGTACCAGTGGCAGGAAGATACCGGGTCGGGTTTTGTCGATATTTCCGGCGCTACTTCGAACTCGTATACCAAAACGGCTGTAACGGCCGCCATGAACGGTTACCAGTATCGCGTGGTGATCAGTGGCGCCTGTGCGCCCCCGGTGACTTCCAATGCCGCGCTGCTGACGGTCACTACCGCTCCGGCTATCCTCACACAGCCTTCGGATCTTAGCATTTGTGCGGGGGCCAATGCGACGTTCAGCGTCACGGCTTCCGGCGCCGGGCTGGCCTACCAATGGCAGGTCAACGACGGCTTCGGTTTTGTCGATATCCCCGGCGCCAACAACGCTTCCTACACCAAGGTGGCGGCCCCGGCTTCGTACAACGGCTACCAGTACCGCGTCATCATCGGCGGCGTTTGCCCGCCCTCGGTGACCTCGAATACGGTGACATTGACCATCCAGCCTGCTCCCTCCATTGTCTCTCAACCGGCCAGCCTGACGGCTTGCGTAGGCAGCAACGCCACCTTTACCGTGGTGGCTACCGGTCCGGGTCTGAGTTATCAATGGCAGGAAGATGCCGGCAGCGGATTTGTCAATATCGCCGGTGCAACCGGTACGTCGTACACCAAAACCGGTATTACCTCGGGTATGAACGGTTATAAATACCGCGTGCTGGTCAGCGGCAACTGCGCTCCGACGGCGGTATCCAATGAAGCCGTCATGAGCGTGGAAGCGCCGCCTGCGATCACTACGCAACCGGCCAATACCACGGTTTGCGAAGGGGCCAATGCCGTCTTCTCCGTGGTGGCCACGGGCAGCAGCCTGACGTACCAATGGCAGGAAGATACCGGTTCGGGTTTTGTCAATATACCCGGTGCGACCGGTTCGTCGTACACCAAACCTTCCGTGCTGTCTTCCATGAGCGGTTACCAATACCGCGTGCTGGTCACCGGGCTTTGCTCGCCGCCCACCACATCGGGCAGCGCCACTCTGACGGTCAATGTAGCGCCGGCCATTACCGCGCAACCGGCCGATCAGGTCGTGTGCGAAGGCGCCAATGCGATTTTCAACGTGACGGCTACCGGCGCAGGTCTGACGTATCAATGGCAGGTAAATACCGGTTCGGGCTTTACCGATATTTCCGGGGCCACCAATGCCGCTTACACCGCGGCAACGGTCACGGCCGCCATGAACGGCTGGCAGTACCGCGTGGTGGTCAGCGGAACCTGCACCCCGCCGGTTACCTCCAACTCGGCTTTCCTGACCGTCAATACGCCGCCGGTGATTACCGTTCAACCCTCGCCGGCTACGGCCTGCGTGGGTACCAACGCCACGTTTAGTGTGACGGCCACCGGCTCGGGATTGATGTATCAATGGCAGGAAAACACGGGTTCGGGTTTTGTCAATATTCCGGGCGCCACGTCGGGCAGTTATACCAAAACCTCGGTCACGACGGCCATGAACGGCTACCAGTACCGGGTGACGATCTCCGGACTTTGCGCGCCGAACGCCACGTCTTCGGGTGTTGCGCTGACGGTCATCGAAGCGCCGGCCATCACCACACAGCCCGTTGCAGCAACCGTTTGTGCAGGCGCCAATGCCAGCTTTACAGTAGCGGCAACAGGCGATGGACTGACGTATCAATGGCAGGAAAACACCGGCTCGGGCTTTACCGACATTCCGGGCGCTACGAGTGCCTCGTTTACCAAAATGTCGACGACGGCTGCCATGAACGGCTACCAGTACCGCGTTGTGGTATCGGGTACCTGCACGCCGCTGGCGACTTCCAACGCCGTCTTGCTGACCGTGAATACCGCCCCGGCGATCACCACGCAGCCCTCGGCCGCGACGGTATGCGCCGGCGCCGATGCGACCTTTACCGTGGTTGCCACGGGTACCGGTTTGAGTTATCAATGGCAGGAAAACACCGGCTCGGGTTTTGTCAACATCCCCGGCGCCACCAGCGCTTCCTACACCAAGGCCATGACGACGGCCGCGATGAACGGCTATCAGTATCAGGTCATTGTGAGCGGCGCCTGCACGCCGGCTGCGACGTCCACGCCGGTCAGTTTGACCGTGAATACGGCGCCTTCGATTACGACGCAACCGTCTGCTGTTACGCTTTGCGCAGGTGGCAATGCCAGCTTTACGGTGGTTGCCACGGGCACGGGCCTGACGTACCAATGGCAGGAAAACACCGGTTCGGGCTTTACCGACATTCCGGGCGCCACCAGTGCTTCGTTTACCAAAATGTCGGTCACGGCCGCCATGAACGGCTATCTGTACCAGGTGGTGATCAGTGGCACTTGTCCTTCGCCGGTCACTTCCACACCGGTAGCGCTGACGGTGAATACTGCTCCGGCCATTACCGTACAACCCGCTCCGGTGACGACCTGCGAAGGCACCAATGCCACTTACAGCGTGACGGCGACGGGTACCGGTCTGACGTATCAATGGCAGGAAGATGCCGGCTCCGGCTTCGTCGACATTCCGGGGGCGACCGCTACCACGTACACCAAAACAGCGGTAACCCTGGCGATGAGCGGCTATCAGTACCGGGTTGTTGTGAGTGGCGCCTGCACGCCTGCTGCGACCTCGAATGCGGCCAGCCTGACGGTCAATCCGGGTCTCTCGCCGGCTTGCGACATGGATGGCGACGGCGTACCGGATATTACCGACCCCGATCCGCTCGATCCCTGCATCCCGAATCCCTGCGCCTTGCTGCTGGCGCCCAAAGGTTTCCTCGGCGGCGCTTACGACGACGTGACAGGAAAGATGTCGGATGCCTTGCGCACGATGAACCTGATTCCTTCGGCCCAGCCTTATGGCGGCAGCGCTTACGGCGACTTTGCCTACTTCGGCACTGAAACCATTGGCGCGGGCGTACTGACGGTAACGGGCGACAATGCCATCGTCGACTGGGTGCTGATCGAGCTGCGCGACGCCGTCAACCCGGCGACGGTGATTGCCCGCAAAGCGGCGTTGATCCAGCGCGACGGCGACGTGGTCAGTTCCGGCGACGGTACCTCACCGCTTTCGTTCAACGGCGTCACACCCGGCAACTACTACGTGGCTTTCCGTCACCGCAACCACCTGGGCGTCATGACCGCCAATGCCATTGCACTGTCCGGATCACTTACTTCGGTCGACTTCACCCTGAGCTCCACGGGCAACTATCAGGTTGCCGGTCCCAACGGTTCGCCCTATGCGCAGGAATTGCGCAGCACCGGCAAACGCGCCTTGTGGATGGGCAACATGGGCAACCAAAGCGGCACGGGCAACCGGGTGATTTACCAGGGCGGCAATGCTGATCCGGATGAGCCGTACTACCGTGTATTGCTCGATCCGGGCAACACGGGCGTATTGCCCAATTATGTAGTGACGGCCTACGACCGTTCCGACGGCAACCTCGACGGGCACGTGATTTACCAGGGCGGCAATGCCGATGCGGATCTGCCTTTCTACACGGTATTCCTCTTCCCGGACAACATCAACGCGTTGCCCAACTTCATCGTACACCAACAAATACCATAACACGGTGCGTACCCGCCGGCGGGGCATTTCACGGATTTTTAAATCCCTGACAATGCCCCGCGGCGATTCGCCCGGAATCTTTATTCCCTCGACGTTTGAAAAATATTGATTATGAAAGCTTTATTATCAATGCTTGTCGTTTTGCTCACATCCGGTTTTTTGTTCGGACAAGTGAAATTCAACCTGGGCTATCAGCCGGAAACGGGTCAGTATACCGTCAGTATGCTGCCGGAGCTCAGCTGGCCTGCTCCCAAAAACCAGGTGGGCTCGGCGCAGATCGTTCTGCGCGTCGCATCGGATGCGGAGTTTACGCCCGGCATCACCAGCCTGATCCCCGATGCTGTATGGGCCGACAATGCCTACGTGGAGCAAACCGCGGCAGCGCCCGGCTACACTTTTGTTTGTATTGCACTGGTCAGTGGGCGAACGGACAAGATCGCCTTTGTCGAAGGTGAGGAGGTCCCGCTGTTTTCTTTTGTCAATGCCGGGGGTGGTTGTGCCGGCGTGGTTGAGTTATTGCCCAATGATGATCCGATGGTAGCGGCTGTCGTAGCGGAAGGTTTCAATATCACTCAACATATCGGGGTACTGGGCGCAAGAGGCAATGCCTGTACCGGGGTGATAAACGGTACCACAGATTGCGGCGCTACTTCGGGTAGTCAGGAAGCGAAAGCGGTTTTGATCGAAACCGTTCAGGTATCGCCTGTGCCGGCATCCGAGCAGGTATTGATTCGCTGGTATATGCCGGTTGAAGACGACGAGCGGGTTGAAATGGTGATGGTGGATCAGCTCGGTCGGGAGGTATTCCGCGAAAAGGTCGCTTCGGTAAGAGGCGAACACGCCTTGCTTATTCCGGTAAAAAGCTGGCAATCAGGAATTTACAGGCTCTCGTTCCAGTTCAGCGGCGGTCGCCGAACAAAGTCATGGAACGTCGTCGTGCTGCATTGACACGACTGGCCGAGACATACTCGAATTTATTTCCCTCATAACCCGACCCGGGCTTTTTAACTATAATCATCATGAAGAAGTCTTTACTCGCTTTAATTTTTGTTACCCTTTGTATAACCCTGAATGCTGCCGTCACGTACAAACTGAGTTACAACTCGAGTACGCAAACCTATACGGTATCGTTCAAAAGCACGGTGGCCTACTCGGGTCCGTTGGCGCGAATCACCGGTTCCACCCAGTTTACGATTGTTGCGCCCGACCCCGATGGCGCAGGGCCCGGCGCTTTTACCGTAACAAATTTGACCAACCTGACGGCGCTGCAAATGGGGTTGAGTCAGTTGAACAGCCCGGCGGAGAATCCTTCCAAGGACTACCTTTTTTTCGCGCCCACCAATTCAGGGTCGTACACGCCGTTCAACATCCCTGCCAATACTTACATTGATCTGTTCACCTTCCAGACCTCTTCGGGGTGTCTGGCTTCCCTGTATTTGTACGACAACGACAATGATCCGCTCAACTCCAACATGAGTATCAACGCGGACAACAACTTCAAGACGCTGGGGGGAGGGAACGTCAATTTGTACACGGGTAACGACAGCAGCAATGACGGATGCGCCTGTGTAACCTACAAACTCACCCTTGATCCGGACGGGCAAACCTACCGGGTTTCCTTCAACAGCGGGGTAGGGTACACTGGCCCATTGGCCCGTATCACGGGAAGCACGCAGTTTACAGTCGTGGCTTCCGATCCCGACGGCGCGGGCGGGGCGTCCATTATGATCACCAACATCACCAACCTGACCGGCTTGCAGATGGGCGTCAGCCAGCTCAACAGTCCGGTTGAAAATCCGGGTAAAGACTACGCTTTTTTTGCGCCCCTCAATGCGGGCACGTATACCCCGTTCAATATTCCGGCCAATACCGATATTGACCTGTTTACCTTTAAAATTACCGGCAACTGCTCGGGCGACGTCTACTTGTTCGACAATGTGAGCGATCCGCTGAATTCCAATATGAGCATCAATGCCGATAACAATTTCAAGACCCTGGGGGGCGGGAACAACAATTTGTACTGCTACAATACCAGCGGGGTGGCGCCATTGCCCAATCCGACCATTACGCTGGGATCGATCACTCCGGTTTGTCCCGGCAGCGGTAGCGCCAGTTTGCCTTATTCGGCTACCACCGGTGGCGTCGATCAATACAGTATTGATTTCGATGCTGCGGCCGAAGCCGCTGGTTTTGTGGATGTTACAAATGCCGCACTGCCATCCAGTCCGATCGGCATCACGGTGCCCGGAATGGCAACTTGCGGTACTTACAACGCAACGCTGACCGTCCGGAACAGTGTGCTGAATTGTGTCAGCATCAATTACAACATTGCCGTAACCCTGCAAGACAATGGGAACCCGGTGATTACCACCTGTCCGCCGACGCAAAATCTGGAAGGATGCAATACCGGGGCAATCACGGGACTGGTTTTTTCCACGACGGCGGTAATCGTTACCCAGGCGCAGTTTAATGCAGCCGGTGGCGTGGCCACCGACGGTTGTGGTATTGTGGAGTATAAATATATCGATTCGCAGACCGGCTCGTGTCCCATCGTGGTTACGCGCCATTGGACAGTTACCGATGCGTGTGGCAATTCGGCAGAATGTGATCAAACCATTAATATCGACGACACGACCAACCCGACGGCCAGCAACCCGGCTCCGGTGACGGTGCAATGCTCCGCCGACGTTCCCGCGCCCAACATCAACGTGGTGACGGATGAAGCCGACAACTGCACGTCCGCCCCGACGGTGGCCTTTGTCAACGACGTATCGGACGGCAATACCTGCCCGGAAATTATCACCCGCACCTACTCGGTGACGGATGCCTGCGGCAATCAAATCCAGGTGACCCAAACAATCACGATCGACGACACCACCAACCCCACGGCCAGCAACCCCGCTCCGGTGACGGTGCAATGC
>JAEUUU010000188.1 GCA_016787345.1 Saprospiraceae bacterium
GAATACATCGACGGCGCGCTGGGCGGCTGGCACAACGGGCGTTTTTACTTTACGTACCGGGGGTACAACCCTACCCTGCCGGGCTGCTCCGCGCAAAACGCCACCATCGACGTGCGCGACAGCAGCTGGACGGTGCTGCACCGGCTCAAACTGCCGGATTGCGGCTACCTGGTGTCGGGAAAAATGCCTTTCGGCTTCGACGCGCAAGACAACGTGTACTACGCCGCGCCGCACGAATCGTTCCAGAAGATTATGGTGTACAAATACACCCCCGATTTTCAATTGATCTGGAAAAAGGAACTGAATTTTGAAGACGAGGAAGAATCCTTTTTGCCGTTCTCCCAACACACAACCGACGACGGCGGCATTTTACTCAACTGTAACAAACTGCTCAACGGGGCGCGCAGTCTGGTTGTTTTCAAAATTTCTGCCTCGGGAGAAGTCGTCTCCTCTACGCAGCTGTCGGGCAGTGAAGAAGCCGGCGCATTCGTTTTTCCCAATCCGACCCGGGGCTTGCTGACACTTTCACCCGATTTTCCGAGGGCAGCAGCTGCCCTGGTGAGCAGTCTGGACGGCCGTTTTATCGGCGCCTTCGACCTGCAATCGGGACAAATAGACCTGTCTGCCTGTCCACCGGGCGCGTATCAACTTTCGTTTTGGGATGCCGGCCGGCAAGTATTTCTGGGCAGTCAGGTGGTGGTAAAGCAATAGCGCATATCCGGGATTCTATTGTATTATCTGTCGCTGAGGTCTAAATTAAACAAGGCATTTACGATAAGACCGTTGTTGTTTTGAAAGACATTCCGGCCCTCGATTTGTCTTCCAAACTGGAGAATCTGGTTGAGATAACCCGCCTCGATTCTGACGTTTTTATTGAACCGGTAGCCCAACAAGATCCCTATTCTGTTTTGGTCAAAAATATTGGCGTTGACGTTTTTACCAAAACCGACAAATATCTCGTCATAACATGCGAGATAAGGGGTTTTATCCGCTATCTGATTTCCTTTCAGCGGGATCTGCAACCGGAACATATATCTGACCCTGTTCAACAGCGGATACTCGTCCTCGTTTGCCATATCGGGCGAGCTGTACCTCCCAACAAAGCGCTGTTCCAGCATAAACCGGTGAGAAAAATCGACACGTCCTTCTTTGTGAGACAGTTGGGCCATTTGGAAAATCCGGTGTTCGGTGAAGTCTCTGCCCATTCCATTGAGCGGAATATCGCCGTACGCGTATGTCTCTATCCAGGCGTAACCGACTCTGAAAAGGACTCTCGGGTTGAACTGGTAATTAATGCCGGTTCTGAACAGACCTTGCTGCCAGTCTGTAATGACATTATCCCTGCGCCACTGGTACTCCGTATGTATACCGATATTTTTTGTTATTTTGAACGTTCCGAAGTAGTTGTACCAGCCTATGTCTCCGTAGGTATTGAGACGGTTGTTTTGCGCTTTCGCGGAATGAGCAGCGCTCCCCAAAAAGAAGATCAGGATAGTAATAGCAATACTTTTCATAACGGCAATAAATTTATTGGTCATACCGATATATACGAGCGTGAGAAAATCCCAAACATGCTCAAAGAAAACCGTCTGAAATCCACTGCCCTGGCAGGGTTTTCAGACGGTTTTTGTTGTTGTCAGAACCCCGAAGCGCGTTTAATTCGGCTTGAAAGGGAGGGCTGACTTGTGCACAATGATCCTCAGTTTGCCATCTTTCCCTTTTTTGAACACCCAGGTTTTATCGACCATCACTTCTTTGCCGTCTTTTCCGGTCACCCATACATTTCCCATAGTGATTGCCACCGAGCCATAGATTTGAATGCCTTCATTTTTCTCTCCGGCGTTGTCATAGCGGGCTTTCACCCAGGGCGTTAAAGCGAAACCTTTATCATTCGGATAGTCAGGGTCGCCGCCAATGAAGTAGGCCAGGGCGCCTTTTTTATCATTTCTGAACGTTTGATCGCCATAGGCCAGGGTCGGCTTGAAAAAAACTTTGCCATAGTCATAGTTGTAGGCCTCCGAGAGCACTTTTTCTGCAAAGGCTTTGTAGTCTCCGCCCTCTTCTTTGATTTGCCCGATTTTGACCAGGGCATCACACCAGGCTTGTTGAGCGGCATTGACTTCATCATAGGTGATCACATCCTGTGCGCCTTCTTCGACGTACACCAAGCCCAGTTCATCAATGACCTTCTGAACCTTTTCATTGGTTTGATTCACAGCATTTTTGGCTTCGTCTTTTACCGATTGAGTGGTCTGGTTGCAGGCTGTAATGACAAAAAAGGCAACCAGGATTGCCAGAGCAAATTTCATCTTGATCATAGTCTGTTGGTTGAGTTATTTGCCTACTTGTTAAAAAACGGCGTTCGGCTTGTCCGTTTCGATTCAACAAGTTTAGCATACCCCGGTTTACAGCCTGCCCGCCGGTTTGGGCGCCACAAGCCGCTCTTCTATGGGGCATAGTGTCTGTTTTTTTTTAAAAAACGCGCAAAAAAGCGAACAAATTCAAGGCGTCGGGCGGCTTGGTCAAATTACCATGACAGTAGGTTTTTGTGCCAATTTGCACTAAAATGGCATATTTGGCCATTAATATCATTTTTTTCGCCTTTGGTTTGGCACTGACTGCGCCCCTCATTCTGTCTCTTTGAATTCACCCGATCACTATGCAAAGACGCATTTTTATCAAAAAAACAGCCAAAGGCGCGGGAGTCATTCTGCTCGCGCCCCAGGTACTAAGCGCCTGTAAAGAAGAAAAGGACCCCATCGGCAAATCGGTCATCGTCGTCGGCGCGGGTATTTCCGGCCTTGCCGCCGCCCGCAAACTGAAAAATGAAGGTTTCAGCGTCACCATACTCGAAGCCCAGGACCGGGTCGGCGGCCGTTTGCGCAGCAACCGCTCGCTGGGCATCGCCTTCGACGAAGGGGCGAGCTGGATTCACGGCATCAACAGCAACCCGATCACCGCCCTGGCGCAACAGGCGGGCATGGAGACCATCCCTTCCAACGACGACGACTACGTTGCTTACGACCTGGGCGGCATGGACATCAGCGATGCTGTTTTCAGCGATACGGAGACCGAGTTTTACGGTATTCTCGAAACCCTGATGAACCAGGGCAACGCCGCGAAAAGTTTTGAAACCGTCTTTTTCGAACAATACCCGCAGTACGCCGACAACCGTTTGTGGCGCTTCTTCCTGTCGACCTACGTGACTTTCGATCTGGGCGACCTGGACCAGGTGTCTTCGCTGCTCTACGACGAGGGCGAGGAATTCGGCGGCATCGAAAAAATCGCCGCCAACGGCTACGATACCATCCCCGTTTTTCTGGCCAGCGGACTGGACGTGCAACTCAACCAGCGGGTCACAAACGTCGATTACGCGGGCGACAAAGTCCGGGTAACCCACAACGGCACAGTGAGCGAAGCCGACTACGCCATCGTTACCGTGCCGCTGGGCGTATTGAAAAACAACAGCATCCAGTTTGCGCCCGCCCTGCCCGCCGCCAAACAAACGGCCATTGAAAAAATCGGCATGAGCTGCGTCAACAAGTTCCTGCTGACCTGGGACACGGCTTTTTGGGACGACGTGCTGTTTCTGATCTACACACCCGAGGCGCGCGACAAGTTCAATTATTTCCTCAACGTCAAAAAAATCCACCCCTCGGTCAATGCCCTGATGACCTTCGCCTATGCCGACTACGGCCGGCTGACCGAAACCATGAGCGATGCGCAGGTGATTGGCGAGATCATGGGGCATTTGCGCGATATTTACGGCAACAACATCCCCGAGCCGACCCAGCTGCTGCGCACCAAATGGGCCACAAACGAGAACTCGTTCGGCGCCTACTCTTTTACAGCCGTGGGCACGGAAATGCGCCACTTTGACGACCTGGCTGAAGCCGTGAACGACAAACTCTTTTTCGCCGGCGAACACACCGAGGTGGATTATTTTTCCACGGCGCACGGGGCTTATTTGAGCGGTATTCGGGAGGCGGATAAAATCATTGATTTACAATAGGATACGGCAGGAATACGGGTAAAATCTCCTCACCCGTTCAAAGACCTTTTTGCTGAATAACGGCGCATATTCCGATATTTAACAAGCCTTCATAATCTAATAACTGTGCACTCAAATACTTATCATGCTTAAAACATACCTTTTCCCGCTCTTCTTTCTGTTGCTGTTTTTTGCAGCCTGCTCAAACAACAAAGCGATATTATTCAGTCAGGAACGTCTGCCTTTTTTGATCGACAGCCTGTATCAAGCGGATCAGTCGACGGTCAATATCCAGCCTCCGGATAGCGCTGCCGCTGAATATCAACGTGTAATTAGGTCGAACTTTCCATATGTTGAAAAGATTTTCAATCGATACGGCTTTCCGGGATACGATCTGGTAGGTGAAGAGGCTTCCAACAAATACCATTTACTGATTCAACACAGTGATTTTGCACCTGAATTTCAACTAAAAGTCCTGAAGTCAATGAAAAAACAAGTGAGCAGGCATAATGCTTCAGGACAAAATTTTGCCTACCTCACCGACCGGGTAGAAATCAATCACGGTCGTCCTCAAATTTATGGTACCCAAATTTACATGAGCGGGAACAGTCAGATCAAACCCTGTATTGACATGGCTCATTTAAACGAAAGACGACAATCTGTTGGCCTTTCAACTATCGAAGAGTATCTTGAAAAATGCAACGAGACGTTTTATCTGTTGAACCCCGATCAAAAGAGACCGGATAAAAATTAACCTTTATCTCGAAACCGGCGATTAACAAATTCAACAAGAGAAAGAATAACCCACCAAATTGGATGCTCCCTGTCTATGAAATCGATCGTAACGCTGCTTATAATGTTGTTTTTCGCCGCTTGTCAGCATTCTGTATCCAGGCAAACAATGAATAGCTCTTCAAGAATACATTTATTATTTTATCCTTCCTTTGAACATGCTTCCGAGTTCAACATTGAAATGAATGACAAGACGCCCCGAATGAAATTTACCATATCCAAAGTTAATCATAACGGCATGCTTGAATACAGTATCGTGCCGTTTGACTCATCGGCTATTCCATTGAGTGAATCCGGCTACCGGGAATTCAAATCCGCAATCGATCGGATTGATTGGAAACATTACAAACCGGCCGGCGAAAGAACGGTACTTGACGGAGTATCCGGTGTGATAAATATTATTGGCCATAGCTCAGACACAACTACGATTTATTTCCATAGTCCCGACAGAGCCAGTTTCAAAACAGAGTATGAAATCATCGACGCTTTCTTCAACCTGGCCGAAAAAGAAGTACAGGCGCTCAATCACCTCGAATATCTTGAGGCGTTAAAGTGTTATTTTGACTACGGCCTTCCGATCAAAAAAACCGGCGACAACCCTTTGGAATACCGATTTTGGGGTCATTTGACGAGTAATGAAGGGAAGGACCTGAATGATTTCCTAAAAAACCTGCCTGATAATCAGCCGGTCATTTTCGATTGTACCAATTTTCCCGGCATGGGCACGATGTATTATGAACTGTTCAGAAAAACAAACACGGAAAAAGACATTTATTACCTCTTAAAAGAGAACAGCGAACAGGAAGATCTGACCCAAATCGGCAATTGTCGGATATTTCGCTCGCGCAACGATCTCATCTCTGCCATCAAACAACAGTAATACTCATGTTCAGAAACTACCCGCTCTTTCTAATCGCCGCCCTGCTTCTTTTGTCACCCGATCAAAGTCGCGGCCAGGGCTGCAGCGATGCCGGCTTTTGCACGCTCAACAGTTTCAAACCCGACGCCGGCACACCCGCCGCGGCCAACCAGATCAAAATAGGCGGCTCTTTCGGCGGCGCCGACAACGCGATCTCGGTCGTGGGCGGCTACCTGGAATACAACCGTCAATTCGGCGACAAATTCGGCCTCGATGCCAAACTGACCGCCCTGGGCCAAAGCGGCAACGACATTTCGGCATTCGGGCTGTCCGACCTTTATGTCAATGCCAATCTGAGTCCCCGCTCCGACCTGCACTTCACCCTGGGCGCCAAAATTCCGCTGGCCGACGGCAACGCTGCGAACGACAACCTGCCCCTGCCCATGGATTATCAGGCCAGCCTCGGCACCTTCGACCTGATCGTCGGCGCGGGCTACGACATCGGTAAGTTACAACTCGTCGTGGCCCTGCAACAACCGCTGACGCAGAACAAAAACGCCTTTTTTGCCGAAGACTACCCCGCTGGTTCGCCGCTGCGCGACATTCAGACGACCAACATGTTCCAACGCAGCGGCGACGTGCTGCTCCGGGTGTCGTACCCCTTTCAACTGGGTCAAAAACTGACGCTGACGCCCAGCCTGCTGCCGATTTACCATTTGGCGAACGACAAGTTTACCGACAAGCAGGGCAACGAAATCGAGATCGACGGCTCGCAGGGTCTGACCTTCAACGGCAACCTGTATTTCGACTACGCCATCAGCGCAAGCAGCGCCCTGCAACTCAATGCGGGTTTGCCTTTCGTGGTCCGCGACGCCCGCCCCGACGGCCTGACCCGCAGTTTTGTCGCCAATCTCGAATATCGTTTCAAATTCTAAGCCGGGACGACCATGCGTTTTTTACACAAAATTTTCCTGCTCGGCGCCCTGTTCGGCCTACAGTCGCTTTACGCCCAAAACACGCCGTTCAACCGGGGCGTCAACCTCACGGGCTGGTTTCAGGTCAACAGCGCGCAGCAAATCCAGTTTTCCAAATACACCAAACAGGATTTTGAAAACATCCAGAGCCTCGGCTGCGACGTGGTGCGACTGCCCATCAACCTGCATTACATGACCAACGGCGCGCCCGACTACACACTCGATCCGCTTTTCCTCAATTTTCTCGACCAGGCCGTCGACTGGGCCGAAGAACTGGGGATGCATCTCATCCTCGACAACCACACCTTCGACCCCGCCGCCGATACCGACCCGGCCGTGGGGGCTATCCTCGAAAAAGTGTGGCTGCAAATGGCCCAGCATTACCAAAACCGCTCCGGGCTGATCTATTACGAAATCCTCAACGAGCCGCACGGCATCTCCGACGCGCTCTGGAACGCCATCCAGCAGGACGTGGTCGAGACCATCCGAACGGTCGACGATACGCACTGGATCATCGTCGGCGGAGCCGGCTGGAATAGTTACTGGAACCTCGACGCTATGCCGGTGTACGACGACGACAAACTCATTTACACTTTTCACTTCTACGATCCTTTCCTGTTTACGCACCAGGGCGCCAGCTGGGTGACGCCTTCGATGGTCCCGCTGGCCGACATGCCTTTCCCCTACAATGCCGCCGATATGCCCGCGCTGCCGCCCGCGCTGGCCGGCACCTGGGTGGGCGACGCGTACGGCAACTACGACTTCGACGGCACGGTGGCCCGGGTGCAACAATTGCTCGACATCGCCATCCAGTTCAGAGACCAGCGGCAGGTGCCCATCTATTGCGGCGAACTGGGCGTATTGATGGACAATAGCGACAACGACGACCGCGTGTTCTGGTACCAGGTGGTGCGGCAATACCTTGAAGACAATGCTGTAGCCTGGACCAGCTGGGATTACAACGGCGGATTCGGCTTGTTCGAGACTGGCAGCAACGGCCAGTTCGAGCACGACCTGAACGTTCCGCTGCTCGAAGCGCTGGGTTTCAATGTGCCGCCGCAAACGCCGTTTGTACTCACGCCCGACAGCACGGGATTTCCTATTTACACCGATTACATCGGCCCTAAAATAGTCGAATCGAGTTACAGCAGCGGTTCGCTTCAATACTATTCACAGGCCCAGCCCAACAACGGCGACTATTGTATCCAATGGTCGGGCGCCGCGCAATACAACGCCATTGGATTCGATTTCGGGCCCGACAAAGACCTGAGCTACCTGCTCGGCGAAGGATACGCACTCGATTTTCTGGTGCGCGGCAATGCACCGGGCCTTAGTTTCGACATGCGCTTCGTCGACTCCGATACCGACGATCCGGCCGACCATCCCTGGCGCATGCGGATCACGATCGATGAGAGCACCACCCCCTGGGACGGCCATTGGCGCCACGTCCATATTCCGCTGAGCGACTTTGCCGAACACGGCGCCTGGGAAGCCGGCAGCTGGTACAATCCGCAGGGCGATTTCGACTGGACGGCCGTGGACCGCTTCGAGATCGTCACCGAACATTCGGCCTTGTCGGGGGGCGGTTTGTGGTTCGACAACATCCAGGTCACCAACCTCGACACGGCGCAGGTGTACGAAACGGGTGTTTTAGTCGCCACAACACGGCCTTTTGAAACACCGGAAGTATCTGTTTTCCCCAATCCGGTCGGTGATTTTTTAAGGATAAAAACCGGCTGGCCGGCTGACATCGACTGGCAATTGATCGATCTCAACGGCAGGGTGGCGCGGCAAGGCGTCGTTCGGCAAGGCGCCGTGATCGACCTCGGCGGTCTGGCTGCCGGCCAGTATGTATTCCGCTGGACGGACAGGAAGCAATCTTTCGGGGTGGAAAAATTGGTGAAATACTGACCTTTTCATTTGCACAAACTCATAAACCGTGATGATCAAAACGCTGCTTTACTGCTCACCCTTGCTGGCCGTTCTGCTGTTGTCTAACAGCCGGACACAACTATCGCCCGAAACAGCGGCCCCTGACCTGCTGGCGCGCTATGGCCAATACATTTTTGCGCGGGAAGATTGCCAACACTGCCATACGCTAAACGTAGACAAGGCCGATGCCGACCTGGTCAGTCTGGACGGACTCGGGGGAAAATATCCCCTCAGTTGGTTCTACTATTATCTGGACGACCCGCGGTCCTTGTCGCCTTACTCCAATATGCCTTCATTTCCGCATTTGCACGTCGATACGCTTCGTCGGCCGACCTTGGAACAAATTATCCGGGAAAGTAATCCGGACGAACTGGCCCGCCTGAACGCTTCCTGGTCGGAATTGCTGCGACAGGCTGACACTTTGAAGGCGCAGTTGGAAAATGAGGGCGCATTTGCCAAAAACGGCAGCGAGGTACTTGCGCTGATCGCGTATTTGCGGCAAATACCATCCAGTCCGGAAAAATTAGTGCGCGACAGCATAGAACACCAGCAGTTTCTGCTTCAGCAACAGGTATTGCAGGCGCAATTGAAAGATCCGAACAGCGCCTTGCTCAAAACGGCCAATGACTCAAAACAGGCAAAGCAGGGCGGCCGGTTATTCAGGACGAACTGCCAGGCCTGCCACGGCGAAAACGGCGGCGGCGGCGTTGGCCCCAATCTGACCGACGCCTACTGGTTGCATGGCGGCAAGCCGGAAGAAATTGCGCATACCATCGCAATGGGCGTACCCGAACGGGGCATGATCTCCTGGCAATCGATGACGCCGACCGAAGTGGGGCAACTGGTGGCGTATATCCATTCGATAAAGGGTTCGAAGCCAAAAGGCGCGAAGGAGCCGCAGGGAAATCTATTTAATGATGAATGATGAATGATGAATGATGAATGATGAATGATGAATGATGAATGATGAATGATGAATGATGAATGATGAATAATTTATAATCACAAACTATCATGCTGACAGCGATTCATCCCAAACTACCCATGCGCGACAAAGCCGCAACGCGGGATTTTTATGTCCGACAACTCGGGTTTCAGGAATTCGGGAACGCCGATTTCGAGGGTTATCTGATGGTGCAGAAAGACGGGATTCAGATCCATTTTTTTGAATTCAAAGCGCTTGATCCCTTGCAGAATTACGGCCAGGTGTATATCCGGACAGACGCCATCGACCCAATTTATGAAGAAGCGTTGCGTCAAAAACTCAATATTCCTGCCCTCGGTCACCTGCAATCGAAGCCCTGGGGGCAAAAAGAGTTTTCGTTGCTCGACCCGGATCATAATTTGCTGACGTTTGGGCAGGAGGGGTAAGGATATGTTGGCGCCAAAGCGGCTAACAACCCGTAAAGTCATGCCTTCTGCGATGCTGCGTGAAATAATTAGGTCTGCAATTTAGAGCGGCCCCGATTTGTCCGATATCGCTCCAAAGGGCATTCATTATTCGTTCACAACCCGCGCTGTGAAAAGATTCCCATGCTCTATACCCCTCACTGCCGGACTTCCAGCGCCATCGCCGCCGACATCAGGGCAAACGACTTCCATTTATTGCGGCTGCCGTATTTGTAAAAATGTTTGCTGCCGGCTACCGGCATACCGATCGGCAGGCTCAGCACCGTGCCGCCGGGACTGCCGTAAATCCATTCCACCCCGACGGCGATCGACTCATCTACCCGCAGGTCGTATGGCGCCAGATCGACCGTCACCCAGCCTTTGCTTTTCCCGACGACCGTCACGATGATATTGTCGGTCAACAGGTTATCGCCCGGCTCCCCTCTTTTCAGGTCGTAGATATTGATGCGGAAACGCGCCGTGTCGAAATTGTTATCTGCAATATAGAAACTGAATTTTTCGAGCTGCGACGCTTTGCGGATTTTGAAACGCCGCCCGATTTCGGAGCCCAGGTTTTGGTTGATCTTGCCTTCGAGGGCAAAATTAACCACCATACGGGCCCTCATTTTTTCCTTGCCCAGCACCTCCTTGCGGGTGAGATCGGGCCGAATGGTCACCTCCCGGATAGCCAGCGTTGTGGGTTCGAGCCGTACCTCGGGCTGTTCGCCGGAAGAGAGCAGACTTGATACGGACAGGGTGCGCGTCGCGAAGCCAATCAGCGAAAACTGGATTTTGCCGCCCTGGTCGTCGGGTATTTCAAGAACAAAACGACCATCCGGTCCGGAAACGGTTCCGGTCG
>JAEUUU010000078.1 GCA_016787345.1 Saprospiraceae bacterium
TGCCCTCGCCCCGGTATTTGCAGATGTTTTGAAACACCTGCACGAAGCCTTCTTGCAACAGGTCCTCCGCTTCCGTTGGCGAATCGGCAAATCGCAGACACACGCCGAACATCCTTCTGCTGTACCGCTCCCACAACACACGCTGAGCGTACCGCTCGCCTGCACAGCAGGCGGCAGCCAATACCATGTCGGTGCTCGGCGGATTTGTGTCTAATGCGTTCAATTTTCTAAAAGGAGAAGTGCGGGCGTTGAAAAAGAAAAGCTGCACGAGCCTGAAAAAAATTTATAAAAAATAAAATCCCCCATGCTGTGCGCGCACAACACGGGGGATGCCCTGACTTGAACACTTGATGGGCTGAGCCTATACCGCGCTCACCACCTCCTGCGCCTGAAATCCCGCCTCGGCTACCACGGCCGCCACTTCTTCCGCAGAAACATCGCCTTTCACGGTGGGCGGAGCGAACAAC
The DNA here is from genome assembly GCA_016787345.1 of Saprospiraceae bacterium. GTDB lineage: Bacteria > Bacteroidota > Bacteroidia > Chitinophagales > Saprospiraceae > M3007. The sequence continues at coordinate 468 of JAEUUU010000078.1, forward strand.
TCCACCTCGCCCAATTCCACGTTTTTTACAGGCAAGTCCTGATCTGCCAACAGACGCTCTACCGTGCGGATGCAGCGTGGGCAGACCATGTTCTTGATGTACAAAAGCATAAAAATTTAATATCGAAGAGGCTTGTGTGAATCAATCACATCGTTCCTATGTTTCTTTTCATCTCCCAATAAATTTCGTTGAAAAAAGCATCCACTTCGATCAAATTTTTCAGCCCTAATTCTTCTCTGATTTCATCCAAAAGGCGACAATAATCATCATATTCTTCCGAATTATACGACACTGGGCGGGCATTCAAATCACATCCTATGGAGCGCAGAACAGTCACGGGGTTTTTGTTTAAAGTAGCATACTTCATTGGGTCATACGTCATCATTATTTCGCTTATAATATTCACACCGATACCATCGATTTTATGATCTCTCAATACATCAATAAAGAGCTTACCTGGTGTCTGTTGGATGTTTGTTCGGATGAAAGCAGCCATTTCTTTAAAGCCTTGGAGGTTTCCCAAAACCTTCGTTTTATGTCGGTCAATACCACCCGATGCCCATAATTTAACAGATTTTGCCTTGCCCACCAGCAATTGATAAAGATCGGAGAACCTCGCTTGGGTAAGTCGAGGGCTATCGATGATTTCATTCAAAACTTCTTTTGCTTTGGCGTAATTCACGGCGCGTTCCGCAAAAATGCTCGTGTCCATTTTTTTTAAATGCTGTCGAAGATTTCTAAAATCTATCTCATCCCTCTGTTCTGGCGGAAGACTTGGACGTTGCACTATTTTTTCCAAAAATGGCTTTTGCCGTGCAAATTGATTTTGATAAATGCTGATGGCGCGTTCGGTAGCTGGTACAATTGCTTCGGACGAAATCAATGTTTCGAAGTATTTGAAAAATGAATCAGAAAAATCTGGCATCTCGCCTTCTAAGAAGATAGAGGCCTCCTCATTTTGCACAAAACCGCCATTGGTGAAGTTAGCAGAACCGACAACAGCCGCCGCTATTCCCTCATCAAATTGAAAAAAATAAAACTTTGGATGAAAAACAGTCGCCCGATTCGGGTTGCTGATGAACAACTCGAAGGTTGGATGGGATTCTGAAAGTCTTTTCAACTTTTTCAATGCCTGTGGGTCAGTTTGGGTGAAATCAAGACCCGCAGCAATTTGGACAGTTGCACCCCTTTTCAAAGATTTTTCAATGCTACTGAAAAAAAGATTCAAGCCCGACATTTTTAAAAAGGCAACTGCGATTTGCACTTTTTTCGCTTTTAAAATACAGGATTTCAACAATTCAGAATGGGCCTGTTTTCCAGAATTGGTCAAAAGCGAGGACTTCAATGACTCCATTTTGTATTTTTTACAAGGATAAAAGTTAGACGTTTTTGATATAGAACCTGCATTGCTGGCCAGTTGATTGACCTTGTGGATGCATTGGGTTGAATGTCCGCCGCACGTTTTCGACGGCCTCGGCTTCCTGCCCTTCGAGGAAAAGCGTGAGTTGTCGCCTTTGGGAAATCAATTTTTCGAGCATTTCTTGGCTGAACTCATTTTTTGACAAACTGCCGCACCAACACCTTTCCCCCCGTTTCCATTTTCAAAAAATAAACCCCCGCCGGACAGTCGGGCAAGGCCAGCCGCAGGCGCCCGTCTGCATCCGGCGCAAGGCCGACCGACCAAAAGCCGACGATCCGGCCCGACACGTCCGCCATCGAAACCGAGCGGATGCGTTCATCACCTGAAAAGGTCGTTTGCAAGAAAATCTCCCGGCTCGCCGGGTTGGGAAAAACGGAAAACGCCGGCTCAAATGCCGGGCTTTTGACCGAAACCGCTGCTTTGCCCGGCAGAATCCGCACGATTTTCGCCACCGAAGGAATATCGTCCACCATCGCCCAGAGCAAATACCAACCCGGTAAAGATTTTAAAGAATCGTTGGGGATTTCGGCACTAACGGCTTGGTTTTCAACCGAAAAATTCAAATCGAGAAAACGATTTTCCCCACAATTCATCATGTGAGTAACGGCCTGAGTGCTTTGCAAAACCACCGAAGTAGGCGCGTTGGTGCGTGCCACGTCGAAATGTATCGTCTCACCGCGTTGGTAATCGGTCTTTGCCAAATTGAGGATTTGGGGACGCACACCCCGGAACAAGTACGGCGGCTCGTAAGCTTCAATAATGCTCAAAGGCGGCTCGTTGCCGGGCGCGCCTTCGCCGCCGACCACTATAATGCGACCGTCGGGCACCAGAATCGCCAAAGCGTGGTACTCGCGTTTGCGGGGCATTGGCGCGAGTCGCCGCCAGGTGTCGGCGTATGGGTCATATTGGTCGGTCAGGTCCATGTAGCCCCATTGGTTCACGGATGTAGGGTCGGCGGGGTCTTCTTTGGCTCCGGCGAGCACGAGGATACACCGGTCGGGAGTCAGCACCGTTTCGGAGCGCGAACGGAGGGGCGCAAAATCGGCTCCCAAAGTCCATGTGTCTGTGATGGGGTCGTAACGCTCCACGAGATTGCCGCCGCTGCCCGCCGGAAAGGGTTTGAAGCCAATGGCAATCACATCGCCTTCCGGCAAATGCACCAGTTCATGGTCTACATGGTCGCCGTTGGGCATCCGGTTGCCTTGCACAAAATCAGCGGCCAAATCCCATTGCTCAGTGACCGGGTCGAACAGTTGCGGCGGGCGGAACGTCATCAGGGCTTTGCCGCTGTAAAGCGTCAGGATGGGCGATTGCTCCATGCCGATGGCCACCGTGTCGGCCCATTCGGTCGTGCCGGCGATAGGGTCGTAGAGTTCGGAGGTTTTCACCCGGACGGGGTTGTTCAGCCCGCCTCCGCCTACGATGAGCAGCCGCCCGTCGGCCAGTTGGGTCATGGCGGGATACCAGCGGTAGTCGAGCATGAGCGGCAAGGACTGCCAGGTTTGCGTGGCGAGGCCGAACTGTTTGATTTTCCGCGTACCGGGTCCGTAAATTTCCTGGTCCGTGCCGCCCGCCATGATGACCTTGTTGTTCCAAAGCAGTTTGGAGGCAGCACAACCCTGCACCTGCATATCGCCCGGAATGGCAAGCATATCGTCGAGTGCGGGGTCGAATACGAAAGGGTCTTTGGTATTGTGACAGTAATAAATACTGCCGTCGGGCAGCAGAACGCCGAGGTCGGTGCCGCCGAGCGGTTCGGGTGAATTCATGATCGTCGTCCACTGGCCGGGATGCGTTTCGGGTTCTAATTGCGCATCATGGATGACCGTGCCGACGATGCCCGTCGTGGCGTTTTGGAAAAGTTCGAAGCCGCGCACAGCCACGTTGAAAAAGAAATAATACGGGTCGAGATTTTCAAAAAGATAAACCCCGTTGGCATCGGTACGAGCCTCCCGGAACATGGAAGTATCGTTGAGAAAAATGGTCACACGGGCATTGGCCACGGGTGCGCCGTTGGAGTCGGTGACTGTGCCGGTGAGGGTTTGGGCGGAAATACTGACAATGTACCCGAAAAAGAGGTAGAGTATGAATGTGATTTTCATGTCGTTAGATTAAAATGCTGTTATTTAAAACAATTGGTTTTGGGCGGCTTTTGTAATTCAATATGACTTGTTCTACATCTTTTTTGGGTCTGTAAATACCCGGTTGAATGCTTGCCAGTCGGATGCGCGCATATTTATTCCGAAAGGGTAGTCGGATGAATGTTACGCTTCCTTTGTATTGCTTAGGCTCAAATCGAAACGGGTAGTCATCGGTGTTTGCTTTGATGACAAGACGAACCTCGCTTTCATCTTCAAAGTCGCCATCTACGTAAAAGGCTCCCATTTTCGAGATACCGGAAACAGTAAATGTGCGGCCAAACCTTTCCATAATCGCCCCACAAATCTGATTCATCACTAATTTTTTAGGTAACAACGACTCTTTACGGTAATAAACCACCCGGAAATCGGGAATATTAGGGGTAATTTCAAATTCAAGCCGCACTCCAAATCCTTTTTCAGCAAATCCTCGCCAAAGAGTGGCTTCTGTTTGCTCGGAAAGAATCCTTGGGTCGGCAAAAGAGGCGTAAAAAGTTTCTTGCATGATTTTTTCCCAAAATGGCTTGCCGTTCCCGTCATGCTTTTCGTCATAACCACGCAGGCCGTGATCTTCGTAAAAAGGCCGAAAATACTCGGCGCTTTTTCGTTTCAGTAGGTTAAAAAGCCACAACTCCTTCGATCCAATGATATTAGTGAAGTGATAAAAAGTAGTGAAGTGATAAAACCGACCCCCGATAATGCGAGGGTAATAGTGATCAAAAACCACATTGGATAATTTTTTAGTTTGTACACCAAACAGGTGTTTCTGGTGCCAATCACTGTTCCTCAAAAAAGAGCCAATAAACACCAAATCATCGGGGCTAACCTTCTCCTCATTTTGTAAAAAACCGTTGATAATCTCAGCCGCTTCCCCTCTGAAATTGCGATTGAGTTGATCGTTTTCTAATTGTTGTTGGAACAACTTACTGGCTCGCTCCGTCAATTTCATCACTTATACAATTTGCGTAGTGTTGGTGAAGTAACCATAAACAACGCAAAACCCGAACAAATGGTCAACAGCCCCAGCACTGAAAATACCCGCAACAGCCAATTGCCGATGTGGTCGCGGCTTTCGTAGTCCATCACGTGCAGCATCCAGAGCCAATCGAACCACCGCCATTTTTCGTTGCGGAATTTTTCCACCGTGCCCAATTCGGCAGCGACATACACAACGGTTTTGGAAGAATGTTCGAAAGTGACGGCCCAGGCGGGCAAGGCATTTTCCCGGTATTCGTGGTCGGGAGGCATTTCATCGAGGTACACCGCCGATAGCAAAGTCGGTGTGCCGTTGAATTGCCGGGCCGCAACTTCCACCGCTTCTTCTTTCGACAAGGCCCGGCGCAGTGCGCCGGTTTTGGCATCGGCAAGCCGCACTTTTCGCGGATGCCGGTGGCGGGCATTTTTTTCAAAAAAAACCACCTGCCAGCACACCGCGTCCAGCACCGGGACCAAGCGCAGACTGAGGATGCTGTCGGGGCTTTCACCCGCTGCCCGCAGGTTCTGCACGACCACCGAGGGCGATACCCAGTCTGCCGTATCCGGCACTAGCAGCGGCGCCGGCCGGCGCTGATAATCGCCGTGTATCTCGTCCATGTCCGACCAACTGAAATACAGCCCCCCGATAGTCCAAAGCAAAAATTGAATCCCAATGGTCACGCCCATGTAGCGGTGCAATCGGCGGAGGTAGTATTGACGGGTGTGGCGCATGAAAAGAACAGGTTTATAGTTTCACAAAATTCGTCTGCCCAATGACCGCTCCATCCTCATCGCGCAAAAGCAGCCGGTAAACGCCCGCATCCAGGCCTGCTACCGTCAATTTATTTTCCGTAAGGTCGGTAATGCACACCATCTCGGCTGCCGACCAGATTTCGGCTTGGTGAATCGTTTGCCCGCTGCTGGCGCCTTCGAGGGTGAAGTACACCGCTTCGGAAGCTGGATTCGGCCACAACCGAAGACTGCTGCCTGCGATGGGGTTTTTCGCGCCCAAAATAATGGAATCCGGCACAAGATGCACCGTCAAGGTGTAGGTATCGTCACCGCTCAGCGCGTGGTTATGGTTGGCGGCCAGCCCTGCGAGGTACAGGGTGATATTGCCCACGTTGGTTGCGGGTGCTTTCCAATGAAATGTCCAGGAAAGGCTGTCCGGTGGGACG
>JAEUUU010000169.1 GCA_016787345.1 Saprospiraceae bacterium
GTAAGGGTGGTTTGGGTAAGGTCTTTGGCGCCGTTGAGACCCAGTTTGCCGTCGGCCCCGTGGCAGGCGATACAGTATTTGCGAAAAATAGCCACACCATCGGGTTCGGCAGCGCCAATGGCGGCGGCGCTGTGCTGGCTGGCGGAATTGCCGCAAGCCGTTATTAAAAACAGAAACAGGAAAACAACAAGTAGTTTGTCAGACAACATAGGATGGATATTTTGCTTTGGTCAGCATTCGCCCACCGTAACCGTTCGGCCGGGAAAGAGTTCAAGCCGCGGCAAGCGGGCTGGAAGACAAAAACGCCTGGCCCAAAGCGTTATCATTCCGTTAAAACAAAAAAATATTCTTTGGCGGGTAAAACTTTTCCAAATTGGCACACGTTTGGATGGTCGATAATAGCTTCATACAATAGAAACGGTTTAGTGAAAAAGCCCGGCGCTGGAAGAGCGCCGGGCTTTATTCTTTGTATGGCCCAGGTGGCTATTTAAGTACGGTCAGGTTGCCGGATCGGACTTTTTCTTCCCCGTTACAACGGTATCGCAATCGGAAAAGGAAGGTGCCGGGATTGACCGGCTGGCCTTTCACCGTGCCGTCCCAGGTATCGAACTGGTCGACGGCGTTGAACACCCGGCCACCCCAGCGGTCGAATACTTCGAAAGAAATGAATTCATCCACAGCGTAGGGATTGCTGAGGCCGAAAATATCATTCGTGTTTTTGGTGGAATTGGGGGTAAAGGCGTTGGGGATGAAAATCTGGCTGCAATCGAGCGTGTCGGGGTCGATTACACGCACCCGGATACTGTCGAAAGCGGCGCAGCCCTGGTGGTAATATTTCAGGTAATAAGTCGTGGGCAGGGTAGGGGTGATCGTCGTATTGGGGTCGGTGATGTCGGCGACGCCGTCGGTGGGCAGCCACTCGAACTGGGTGGCGCAGGACGGCGTTGTGCGGATGTCGAACGAATTACCGAGGTAAATCAGGGTATCGTTGTTGAGTATTTCGTCGGGGCGAAGCGACAGGGCCCTGACGTAGTCGGGGTAATTCGGGTCGTTGTCGACGGCCTTGTTGTACACCCGGAGTTCGTCGAGGTCGCCTTTGAACGGCCGGTCGAGCAGACATACCGGCTGACTGATCTGAAACGGCGCGCCCGAAGACAGGTCGACGCGCAGCAGTGTGGTTTTGCGGTCGCGCTCGACGCCGTTCAGGTACAGCGAATAGCGATTGCCGCTGCGCACAAGCACCACGTGCTGCCAGCAAAGACTGTCGTCGAGTTCGGCCGAGACGGTGGTAAGCAGCGTGTCGTTCTGACTGATTCCGGAGGAGATTTTGGGTTTGGGCGTGGGCGTGTAGCGCACCCAGAACGCGCGTTCGGTGTTGCAGCTGCTTTGTTTGGCCATGATGACTTGGGCGCCGTTTTCGCCCTGAGCGATCGGGAGCGGCCGGAAATAAAAACTGACGGTAAAGTCGCTGGTCGTAAAAACCTCGTTGATCTGGGCTGCTGAGTTGAAGCTGATAGAGCCGGGGAGGTTGGGGCCGCCGAATCGGAGGGCCTGGCCGCCGCTGACGCCGCAAACACAGGCGATACTGTCGTTGAACAGGCCGGTGGAGCCGTTGCCGCTATCGTCGGTGGCCTTGCACTGGTCGAAGGAAAAATAGGCCTCGAGTTGATCCTGGAGATCCTGTGCCCCGACGCTCAGTTGAGCCAGGGCAAACAGTATAAGGAGTAAAAAGCGCATTCGTGTAGTCTTTTTTTGATTGGTGTAAACGGCGAGGCGAGGCGGAAAAGTGTTCAGGGCTTGGGCAAATCCCCGAAACCGCCAAAAGGCAGCATATCTTTCAGCAGTTTGGTGGTTTCGGCAGCCGCTTTTTCGCGGGCCAGTTCGAGGGCGCGGTTGACGGCCACGAGCATCAGATCTTCCAGTTGTTCGCGGTCGTTCAGATCGAGTTTGGACGGGTCGATCCGGATGTTTTCGATGTGTTGGTCGGCGCCGGCCTGCACGGTTACAGCGCCGTCGCCGGCTTCGGCTTCCACGATGATGGTGGAGAGTTTTTGTTGCAATTCAGCCTGTTGTTGCTGGATATTGCCAAAGAGATTGTCGAACATGGGGCAAAATTAAGGCTTGAATCCTCAAAAACGCACCAGTTCGGCAAATTGTGCGATCCGCTTGTTAATCATGGCCGGAGTGAGGCCCATCATGCGTTCGGGGCCGAATTTTTCAACGCAAAAAGAAGCCATGGCCGAGCCGTGGATTACGGCGCGTTTCAGGTTGTCGAACGTGAGGTCGCCGGTTTTGGCCAGATAGCCGATAAAACCGCCGGCAAAGGTGTCGCCTGCGCCGGTGGGGTCGGTCACTTCGGCAAGCGGCAATGCCGGGGCGTAAAACATCAGGTTAGCCTGGAACAAAAGGGCCCCGTGCTCGCCTTTTTTTACGATCAGGTATTTCGGCCCCATTTTATGGATGATTTTGGCGGCGTTGACCAGCGAGTGCTCGCCCGTGAGCTGGCGTGCCTCTTCGTCGTTGATGGTCAGTACGTCCACTTTTTTCAGCACCTTCATCAGGTCGGGCATGGCGCTGTTCATCCAGTAGTTCATGGTATCGAGCACCACCAGGCGCGGGCGGCGGCGCAATTGCGTCAGCACGCGCATTTGCACCTGCGGCATCAGGTTGCCCAGCATCAGGTAATCCACCTCACGGTAGGCAGGCGGCAGTACCGGATCGAAAGTGGCCAATACGTTGAGCTGCGTGTCGAGTGTATCGCGGGTATTGAGGTCGCGGTAGTATTTGCCGGCCCAGAAAAAGGATTTTTCGCCAGGGCGCACCTGCAAACCGTCGAGATTGACCCCGCGTTTTTTCAAATACCCCAGTGTCTCCTCGGGGTAGTCGTCGCCGATCACCGACACCAGATTGACCGGGCGCACGAAGTACGACGCAGCGATGGACGTGTACAAAGCCGCGCCGCCGATGATTTTTTCTGCGCGACCGGATGGGGTTTCAATGTCGTCGAATGCGACGGTGCCGACGGTGAGGAGACTCATGGCGTGTATTACAGTCAAAAATTTACAGACAAAGAATAAAAAAAGCCACCGTTTGTCGCGGTGGCTTTTAGCGCCTCATCAAGGACTTGAACCTTGGACCTACGGATTAACAGTCCGCCGCTCTAACCGACTGAGCTAATGAGGCAACGCCTTTTTTCAAAAGCGGGGCAAAGATATTCCCGTGTCTTCTGAATTTACAACCTTTGTTGCCGAAAATTTTTTCCATGCAGGATATTTACCTCACCATCGCCCCCGAAGTTCGGGTTGCGCTCGACAACAGCCGGCCGGTCGTGGCGCTCGAAAGCACCATAATTTCCCACGGCATGCCCTATCCGCAAAATGTCGAAACCGCCCTGCGGGTTGAGAAAATTGTGCGCGACGCGGGCGCAGTGCCGGCCACCTGCGCCATCTGGGAGGGGCGACTCAGGGCAGGACTGAATCCTGCGGAGATCGATCAGCTGGGGCGCCTGGGGCCAAAAATACCCAAAGCCAGCCGCCGCGACCTGCCCTACCTGCTCAGCCAGGGCAAACACGGCGCCACGACGGTAGCCTCCACCATGATCATTGCCGACCTGGCCGGCATCCGGGTGTTCGCCACAGGCGGTATCGGCGGTGTGCACCGGGGCGCTGAAACGACGATGGACATTTCGGCCGACTTGCCCGAACTGGCCCATACGCCGGTCGCCGTGGTGTGCGCCGGCGTAAAAAGCATCCTCGATATCGGACTGACCCTGGAATACCTCGAAACGCAGGGCGTGCCGGTGATCGGTTACCAAACCGACGAATTTCCCGCCTTCTTTACCCGCGAAAGCGGCTTCGGCGTGGATGTCCGCCTCGATTCCGCCGACGAGATAGCCCAACTCCTGCGCGCCAAATGGGCAACCGGCCTGCGCGGCGGCGTGCTGGTGGCCAATCCGGTGCCCCCCGCATTTGAAGCCGACCCGGCAATGATCGAAAACGCCATTGCCGAAGCCCTCGACGATGCCGGGCGGCAAGGTGTAAAAGGCAAAGACATCACGCCTTTTTTACTGGCCAAAATCGAAGAAATCACCGGTGGCAAAAGCCTGGCGACCAATATCGAACTGGTATGTTCCAATGCGCGCCTTGCGGCAGAAATAGCCGTGGCGATGGCAAAAGACAACCCGGCCGCCTGGTGACGCCCGTCGTTCAAAGTTTTTCAAGTACGAAGTCTGTCAGTTTGGTGAACAAATGCCGGGTGGCATTGTCGCCGTAGATCCCGTGGTTGCGGTTGGGATAAGCGTAGGTGTCGAACTGTTTGTTGGCTTTGACGAGTGCGTTGGTCATTTCCACGGCATGCTGCCAATGCACGTTATCGTCGGCCACACCGTGACAAAGCAGGTAATTGCCGCCGCGCAGCCGGGAGCAGAAATTGATCGGAGAATTGTTTTCATAACCGGCCGAATTGTCGCGCGTGGTGTGCATGTAGCGCTCGGTATAAGCAGTGTCGTACCATTTCCAGTTGGTCACCGGCGCCACGGCGATCGCCATTTTAAACACATCATTGCCTTTCAGGATGCACGAGGTGCTGAGGTAGCCGCCAAACGACCAGCCCCAGATACCGATCCGGTTGGAATCGACGAAGGGCAGGGCGCCCAGATAGCGGGCGGCGGCGATCTGGTCTTCGGTCTCCAGTTTGCCCAGTTGCAGCTGAGTGCATTTTTTGAAATCGCGCCCGCGCCCGCCGGTGCCCCGGTTGTCGAGGCTGACGACGATCACGCCTTTTTGTACCAGCATTTGATGCCAGCTGCCGGCGAAGGGGTCGTACTGATTTTGAACGGTTTGAGAGCCGGGGCCGCCATAAATATCGAACAGGACCGGGTATTTTTTACCGGCTTCGAGCATTGCCGGCCGGAGCATCCAGCCGTTGAGTTCGGTGCCGTCGGCCAGTTTGAACGACCAGAACTCCTTGTTGACAAAGCCGTATTCGCGGCGCAGTTTGCGCACGCGTTCGTTTTTGACCAATGTGCGGATGGTGTCGTCTGTGCGGTTGCATACGGCCACTACCGGCGGGGTGTTGGCATCCGACCAGCTGTGTATGAAATAGTCGAAAGTCGGGGTGAATTTCGCCTCATGCGTGCCCGCCACTTCGGTCATCAGGCGCGGCGTGCCGCCTTTCAGGTCGCCTTCCCAGATCTGGCGGTCCATGGGCGTCGGGGTTGCCGTTTGGTAGTAAAACTTGCCCCGTTTTTCATCCACGCCGAAAAAGCTGGTCACGTCGAAATTACCCTGGGTAAGCGCCAGGGGCGCCGCCCCGGTGGCCGGGCGGATGTCGTGCAGATAAATATGGTTGAAGCCGCTTTTTTCGCTCGTCCAGAGGTAATGCTGCCGGTCGTTCAGAAAAATCAGTTTGTTGCTGCTTTCCAGTTCGACGTAGGCCGGGTCGGTTTCGCGCAGCAGCAGCTTCGTGGTCAGTTCGACCTGGCCGGTGGCGGCATTGTATTGAGCGCCGGCTGTGCCGACCACGAGCAAATCCAGGGTATCCTGATAGCGATTGAGACGAGTGACGACCATTTCGTTGTCGTAGGTCCAGTGCAGGCGCGGGAAATAATCTTCCGGAGCAGGCGCCTTGACCATGCCGAGCATTTTATCGGTTTTCAGGTCGAAAATATGCGCGCTGACGACGGAGTTGCGCTCGCCGACTTTGGGATACTTGAAGCGGGTGCGTTTGGGATACATTTCTTCGTCGTAGAGGGTCATCGACATGGTCGGCACCTGGCTTTCGTCGAAGCGCAGGAAGCCGATTTTTGTGCCGTCGGGGCTCCAGACGGTGGCCACCATGCCATCGCCGTCGACCGGGCTGAATTCCTCCTCGTAGACCCAGTCGGGCAGGCCGTTGATCACGGCGTTGGTTTGGCCGTCGCCGGTGATTTGCACGGTTTTTCCGTTTCCCAGGTCTTTATAATGCAGGTTGTTGCCCGCTACAAAAGCCACTTTATCGCCCTGCGGAGAAAAAACGGCGTATTGAACAGGACCACCGTTGTACAGTTTATCCATCCTGCGGAATTTCAGGTCGAATACCCAATAATCGGCTTTGACGGAGTGGCGGTAGACCTGTTCGGTATTGCCGCGCAGCATAACCCGGCTGCGGTCGGCATTGAATTCAAAGTCGTCCCATTCGCCCGCTTGTGTCAGATCGGCCTTGTCGACCAGGGTAGCGCCTTTTTTGCCGGTCAACAAGTCGTATTCCACGATGTTGCCGCCCTCGGCGCGGTAGTAATGCGTGCCGTCGGGGGTAAATTCAAAACTACCGCCGTACTCGGGGTAGAATTTGAAAAAGGTGAAACAATCGTCGATTGTGATGGCTTTTTGTGCAAAAAGCCCGAAAAAACCGAGGGTGAACGCAAAAAGAGCAATGGATTTTTTCATCGGATAAAAATATTTCGGCGAGCCGAAAGGTAGTTCGACTCGTCGAATGACCGTGTAAAATCCGAGCAAGGGCGCGCTTTTTCGGGTAAAAAGCAGCCCTCGCTAACCTATTTCCGTAAAAACCGTTTCCCCGTTGTGTATTATTTTAGACAAATGTCTGACCGTATTGTTCCAGTCGAGCGGGGTCCAGTACCGCGGATATTTGAATGTAACGGGTTGGTTGAGCAGGCGTTGTTGAATGGCATGCAGGTCGATGCCGCGCTGGGTACCGCGATTGACATAATACAATCTCGGATTGTCTTTCAGTTTGAAAATCACGTCATACCCCTTGTTTTCATAAATTTCAGTCACAACGCCGGTAACGACCAGGCAATCTTCTTCGGGCGGAAGAGGCACCGGCCGGAAAATGAGTATTGCCACTAAAAGGAATGCGATCAGTGCGCCCAGCAAAATTTTGTTTCTCGGAATCATCTCCTGAAAGGTTGAGTTGATACAAAATTGAAAAAATAAAGTTTATCCTTGCAGGCTAAAACGAAGCCCGAAGCCCATTCGCTGTTGCCCGCCCCCGAAGCCAGCCCTTCAAACGTCTGTATCCCTATGGTTGTAAAACTGGTTTCTGTACTGGTGCTTGGCGCGCTCATTTTTGCCGCTATTTATCTCCCCAAACCCGACGAGGCTACTCCCCAATTGGTTGAAAATGAAGAACCTGTGCCACCCATTGCCGCCGCGGCTATTCCCGACGAATCGGCGGCGGAAACGCCCGATAATCCGGTCGAACTGGGCTCGGTGCACTGGTCGCGCGATCTCGATGCGAGCCGCGCACAGGCTAAAATTTCCGGAAAACCCCTGCTTATTCTGTTTCAGGAGGTGCCCGGTTGTAGCAATTGCACGCGCTATGGCTCCGTCACCCTGCGCCATCCCCTGATCGTGGAGGCGATTGAGACCTACTTCGAACCGGTTTGTATTTACAACAACAAAGACGGGAAGGACGCCGAGGCTTTGCGCCTGTTTGGCGAAGCGGCCTGGAACAATCCGGTTGTGCGCATCGTTGGCGCCGACAACCGCGATCTGGTGGAGCGGATGCCCGATTTTCGCTCTTCGGGCCAGGTGGTCGACGGTATTCGCGCGGCTTTGGGCAAAACAGGTCAGGCCGTCCCGGTTTATCTCGAGTTGCTTTCGGAAGAATTGAAGGCCCGCGAAACGGGTATTGAGACAGCGACTTTTACCATGGGCTGTTTCTGGGTCGGTGAAGGCGCCCTGGGCAATTTGCCCGGTGTGATCGAGACAGCCCCGGGTTTTCAGGACGGGCGCGAAGTCGTGCGGGTCACGTACGATCCGACGCGGGTGACGCCGGCGCAGCTGGAAAAAACCGTTCAGTCGAAAGGCATAAAATCCTGCAACTCGAATACCGGTTTTCGGACCGATCGCGAGCCGAAATATTATTTGTCGCAAACCCACTGGCGTGGTGTACCGATGACCAGTCTGCAAGCCTGCCGGGCCAACAGTCTGGTCGGGCAGGGGCAATCACCCGAAAGCATATTGTCGCCCCGTCAGCTAGAACTGGGCCGCCGCATTCAATCTCAACCCGAACTCGGCTGGGTCAACGTCGTCGGTACCGACGATCTGGCTGGCAGTTGGGAAAAACAATGGCAATTGCAGTGACGACCGCGTTACTCATCGTCTTTTTGACTTATGTCGCTTTGTGCGCCCTGTTTTATTTCGGGCAGGACCTGTTCTTTTTCCGGCCGGAGCGCCTGCCGCAATGGTTTGCCTATCAATATCCTTTCCCTTTTGCGGAGATCAATTTTGAAATGGACGACGGCGGCTCCGTCAACGCGCTTCATTTCCGGGTGCCCAACAGCAAGGGGGTGGTTTTTTACATCAAAGGCAATTCGCGCAGCATCAAAGGCTGGGGAAAATTTGCCAAAGATTTCGTGGGCAAGGGCTACGATTTTTTCATCCTCGATTACCGCGGTTTTGGCAAAAGCAAGGGCCGCCGCTCCGAACAAATCCTGCACGATGACCTGGAAGAGGTGTACAACTGGCTGAAAGCGGAATACGGATCGGAGAAGAAGATCGTGTTGTACGGTCGTTCACTGGGCAGCGGGCTGGCAGCTCGTCTGGCTTCGCGGCATCGTCCGCAATCCCTGATTCTCGATTGTCCGTATTATTCTTTCCTGTACCACATCAGCCGGTATGGTTTTTTACTGCCGGTCCGGTGGTTGTTGCGTTACCCGATCCGTACCGATTTGTATATTCGGGAAGTGCGTTGCCCGGTGCGAATCCTGCACGGCAGCCGCGACCGCTTGATTCCTTACCGCCAAAGTGAAATGTTGCTGGCGCTGGCGCCGGAGCGTATTATGTTGTACCCCATTCAAGGGGCGGGTCACAACAACTTGCCCGATTTCGAGCAATACCACGACTTGTTGTACGAATTGCTGCATGCCGAAGAGATTACCGTGGTTGCCCGACGGGCGTAGCGGCGAATTGGTTTCAATAGTCGGACAAATTGCAGGCAGCAAGTAATTTAGCGCCCGCTTTTGATCACTGCGGGGCAAATTCCCGCATTACCCGTGCCCGAATCTCATGTCTGCAAAGCAAAAAGGCAAGCCCGCTTTTCGCCCCTCGGCCAAGTCCGCGCCTGCGCCCACCAAGCCCGCCCCGGAAATCGCCCTGACGAATACATTCGAATCCGGTTTCTGGCGACAGCACTGGCTGCCGGCGTTGTTGTTATTGGTTTTGTCTTTTGCCCTTTACGGCCAGGCAATCCGGATGGGTTACGTGCTCGACGACGAGGCGGTTATCTGGAACAATGCCTACGTTCAAAAAGGCTTTGCCGGCCTGCGCGACATTTTCGCGTACGACAGTTTCATGGGGTATTTTCAGGACAAGCAAAAGTTGTTTCTGCTCGAAGGCGGGCGTTATCGCCCGCTATCGCTGGCGACCTTTGCTGTGGAGGTGGCTTTGTTTGGAAAACCCGGGCCTGAATTGGCGCATGTCAGCCACTTTGTCAACATACTGCTGTACGGTCTGACGGGTATTCTGTTGTACCGCATTCTGCTGGGGCTTTTCCCTTTGGCCGACAAAAAGCGCTGGTGGTTTGGCGCGGCATTCCTGGGCGCGGCGTTGTTTATCCTGCATCCGCTGCACGTAGAGGCGGTCGCCAACATCAAAGGGCGAGATGAGATTCTGGCCTTGTTGTTCAGTCTGGGCGCGACGTATTACAGCCTGAAATATTTCGACACGGGCAAACGCTGGCACTCGATCGCGGCGGCATCGAGCCTCCTGCTGGGTATGTTAGCCAAGGAAAATGCCATGACTTTTGTCGCGGTCATACCGCTTACCGTTTGGTTTTTTGCCAGGGTGCCAGCCGGCCGGGCGTTTGCCGCCAGTTTGCCGCTGATCGGCGCGACGCTGGTGTTTATCCTGATCCGCTACAAGGCGCTGGGTTTTATGGTTGATCACGGCCGGGCTTCCACCGATCTGATGAATAATCCATTCCTGGGGATGAACGGAGGGGAAAAACTGGCCACGATTTTTCTGACTCTCGGCTGGTATGTCAAACTGCTTTTTTACCCCTTTCCGCTCACGCACGACTATTATCCGTACCAGGTGCCCAAGGTTGGTTGGAGCGACTGGAAGGCGATCGGTTCGCTGGTATTGTACCTGGCCATGGGCGTTTGGGCGCTTTTAAACCTCAAACGCCGCAGTGTGCCGGCCTATGCCATTGCGTTCTACCTGATTACGTTGAGCATTGTGTCCAACCTCGTCGTGTCGGTCGGCACTTTTATGAACGAGCGTTTTTTGTACACGCCTTCCGTGGCTTTTTGCCTGCTGGGCGGCTGGTTTTTGGCCCGTCAGATACCGGCTTGGATGAAAGAGCAGCAGGAAAAGCCGGGTATTTTATCGGCGGGGCTGCTGGTTTTATTCGGCGCATTTTTCGCCTGGGTAACGCTCAATCGGGTGCCCGACTGGTCGACCAAGCTCACGCTCAACACCTCGGCGGTCAAAAATTCGCCGAACAGTGCCCGCGCGCATTGTTTTTATGCCATCGCGCTTTACGATGAAATCCTGAAACCAAAGGACAAGGACAAATCGATCGCGCCGGAAGAAAAACTGGCGCTGGCAGACACGATGGAAGCGCACATCATGCGGGCCGTGCAGATCAATCCGAAGTACGCAGCGGCCTGGCAGATGTTGCCCGGTATCGCATTTGCGCGTTTTGACGCCCAGCGCGACATCCAGCGCAAGGGCGGTCCGGGTGCGCAGATGGATCGTTTGTTCAACGACTTTAACCTGGCTTTGGAAAAAATCCCCAAAAACACCGAAATCCGGCGGTTTATCGTTTCCTGCATCAACAATGTCGCCAACAGTGGCGGCAATCCGAACAAGATCATTTCTTTCTGTTACAATCAGGGATATGAGCGGTATTTTAAACAAATGAACGATCCGCAAACCGCCCTGAAATTCCTGGAAGCAGCCTTGCAAACCCAAAATGAAGACGAACGCCTTTTCAATGCCCTGGCCGAAGTGTATCAGACATCCGGCAACCCGGCCAAAGCCGAAGAAATGCGGCAGCGGGCGGCCGTCGCGCGAACGATAGACCCTGGAAAATGAATAAATTGGTGAGGTGGTTAGGGGGGGGGAATTGGTGAGGGGGTGAATTGGTGGATTGGTTATAAAGGGAGTATTCCTGCTCGCATTTCAGGGATTTAGCTGGGGAATGCACAACGCGAACCCGAAGCGCAATCTGAGAGCAGTAACAAACCTTTTATAACCAATTCACCAATTCACCACCTCACCAATTACCACCCCCTCACCAATTCACCCCAAAACATCTGTCATGAAAGTTACCGAACATTTCCAAAAAGCCAAACGCACCCTGGTTTCCTTTGAAGTATTGCCGCCGTTGAAGGGGGGCAGCATGCAGGCCATTTTTAATACGCTGGACGCGTTGATGGAGTTCGAGCCGCCGTTTATCGATGTGACGTATCACCGGGAAGAGTTTATTTACAAAAAACGGCCTTCAGGGTATTATGAAAAGACGGCGATTCGGAAACGGCCGGGTACTGTCGGTATTTGCGCCGCTATCATGCACCGTTACAAGGTGGACGCCGTGCCGCACCTGATTTGCGGCGGTTTTTCGGTGGAAGAGACGGAGAATGCGCTGATTGATCTCAATTTTCTGGGTATCAACAATGTGCTGGCCTTGCGCGGCGATGCGCGGATGTTTGAAGACAAGTTTACGCCGCACGACGAAGGTCACAAGTTCGCGCTCGATCTGGTGCGTCAGATTGCCGGTATGAACGAAGGGCGTTATCTCGACGCCAACATCGTCAACGGCGAAAAAACAGATTTTTGCATCGGGGTGGCGGGGTATCCGGAAAAACATTTCGAGTCGCCCAATTTCGACACCGACCTGCATTATACCAAGATGAAAGTGGCGGCGGGAGCCGATTACATCGTCACACAAATGTTTTTTGACAACCGGAAGTTTTTCGACTATGTGGATCGCTGCCGGGCGGAGGGGATAACAGTACCCATCGTGCCGGGTCTGAAACCCTTGACCAAAAAGTATCAGTTGAACTCCATTCCGCGCAAATTTTACGTCAACATGCCGCAGGAACTGGTTTCCGCGGTACAAGCGGCTCCCGACGATGACGCCGTGCGCCAAATCGGGATCGAATGGTGTATCCAGCAATCGAAAGAGTTGAAAGCGGCGGGTGTGCCTTGTCTGCACTATTACACCATGGGCGAGCCGGAAACTTCGCGCAGGATCGCCGC
>JAEUUU010000065.1 GCA_016787345.1 Saprospiraceae bacterium
ATCATGAACCAAAGGGCTTCGGACGCAATTTTACCGCCGGTCCAAATTGACGGCATGACGGCTACAAACGTTACATCATACGATTACATTTTTACCGGAGCCGGTTTGGCCGGACTTTCCCTTGCGACCGGCATGGTGGAGCGTCCGTTTTTTCAGGGAAAAAAAATCCTCCTGCTGGATCGCGACGACAAGGTGAAAAACGACCGAACCTGGTGTTTTTGGGCCCGGGAAGAGGAGCCCTTGCCGCCGGTGGTTTTCCGGCGTTGGGAGCAATGCCATTTTTTCGGGCAGGAATTTCACCGTGTGCTCGATTTTACCCCATACCGCTACCACATGATCCGGGGCAAGGATTTTTATCAATGGGCGCGTGAAACGCTTGCCAGGCATGCCTCGGTACAGTGGCTTAAAACGGAAGTGCAGGAAATTGATGCGGTAAAAGGGTTGGTGCGTACGGCAGAGGGGACCTTTCAGGCCGACTGGATTTTCAACAGCGCTTTTGTGCATACGCCGGTGCTTCCCGAAAAATTCGCGCTTTTTTCCGCTCCATTTACCCAAAAAGAAACAACCGCGGCCTATGGACTGAAATTGCTTCAACATTTTAAGGGATGGACTATTCGCACCGAAAAACCTGTTTTTGATCCGCAAACACCCGTGTTTATGGACTTTCGCCCGGAACAACACGGCGAAACCAGATTCGTCTACGTGTTGCCGTTTTCTTCAACGGAGGCTTTGGTCGAGTTTACGCTTTTTTCCGCCAATTTGCTGACCAAGGAGGCTTATGAAAATGAGCTGCATCGCTATCTGGAACTTCATTATCCCGGAGCAGGCTATCAAATTGAAGAAGAAGAGTTCGGAATCATACCCATGACCGACACGCCATTTCCTGTGCGATCGGCGGGCAAACTGATACACATCGGTACGGCCGGCGGATTTGTGAAGGCTTCCAGCGGATACGCTTTTTTGCGGACCCAGCGCAAGTTGCGCGCTTTGCTCGATCACTGGGAGCGGAACGGCGCCCCGGAACCGGCGCTTATGCAGTCGCCAAAGCGATTCCGGGTACTCGACAGTATTTTTTTGCGGGTATTGGCCGATCGTGGCGAGCTTGGACACGAAATATTTACCCGCTTGTTCAGCCGATTACCGGCGCCGCTGGTGCTCCGGTTTCTGGATGAAGACGCTACTTTTGCCGATATTCTTCGCGTCGTGAGCGCGCCGCCGACCGGAGCGTTTTTAACAGCAGCCGTTCGGCAATTGCCGAATTTTCACCGGGTTTGATATGTCAAAAGATCAGTCAACAAACGTGCGCCGACCGCTTCGCGTCGGGATAACCGGCGGCATCGGCAGTGGGAAAACGACTGTTTGCGAAATATTTCAGTCACTGGGTATTCCGGTTTACTCGGCCGATTACTGGGCCAAATGGCTGATCGAACACGATGATCAGGTGAAGGCAGGCGTACTGAAAATACTGGGGCCAGAAGCCTACGATCCTGACGGGGCCTACAATCGCGCCTGGGTGGCCCGGATCGTATTTGACCAACCGGAAAAACTGGCCGACTTAAACGCACTCGTACATCCCGCGGTAGAAGCGCACAGCAGGCGCTGGCACGATGCAGAGATGGAAAAAGGCGCTCCCTACACGCTGCGGGAGGCCGCATTGTTGATCGAAAGCGGCGGCTATCATTTTGTGGATGCCCTTATTGTCGTCACAGCGCCCGAAGCGCTGCGCATCGAGCGGGTTATGCAGCGCGATCAGGTTGATGCAGCGGCAGTAAAAGCCCGGATGAGTAAACAAATGCCCGAAGCAGAAAAACTCGCGTTTGCCGATTTTGTTATCCACAACGACGGCCAGACCGCGCTGATTCCGCAGGTGCTGGCCATCCACCGGCAGTTGACGGGTCAAAACAAATCGAAATAGAATTTTCGGATATTTTAAACAAATATTTTGCAAAGCGTGGTTCAATATGCTACCTTTGCAGCCCGAATTTTGTGATTGATCCTTTTGTAAAAATTTTTAGTACAACTGATATGAAAAAAGACATCCATCCGGCCAATTACCGCCTCGTGGTGTTCAAAGACATTTCGACGGACGAAGCTTTCCTTGGCCGCTCCTGCGCCAATTCGAAAGAAACGACCACCTGGGAAGACGGCAAGGAATATCCGCTCATCAAAATGGAGATTTCCGCTTACAGCCACCCGTTTTTCACTGGCAAGATGAAATTTGTGGACACGGCAGGCCGTATCGACAAATTCAACAAGAAATTCGCCAACACCAAGTTCGCGAAGTAATTCTCGCCCGCCATCCTGCCGAAGCGCCAGTTTGGTTGTTGTTGGCAGCATAAAAAAGTCCCTACTGCGCTTTACCGCCATTCGGGACTTTTTTTATTTCCATTACCCGTGTTTTTGAGAATTTTGGGCCGCTTACCATTTCTTCCCATCCTATTTGAAATCGATAACCCGTGCTGAATATCATTCTTTTTGACACCGATTCGCGCAACCATCTGATGCCGCTCACCGCCACCCGTCCTATGGGCGAACTGCGCCTGGGCATCCTGACTTTGCGCGAAAAATGGGAGCGTCAACTTCGGGCCTCGGCTTCCTATATTACCCAGGAGTATCTGCAGGAAAAATTTCCCATTCACATCGAGGAGGAAAACCTGATTATCAGCAGCGGATACCTGCCACACCCGGCCCTTTGCCGCCGGATCGAGGAACTACAATCCAACGAAGCCCTGCTTAACAACGGCGAACTGGTGGCAGCCCGGCTCGATGAAGCCCAGTTCGAACACCTTATCGAAGACGAGGAAGTGCGCGAACTGCAAGGCATTGAACTTGGCAGCAGTGTCCCGCTGATCGCTGTGGAGCAGCTCTGGCAACTGACCCGGATGAATGCCGATGCCATCGCTTTTGATTTCGAACTGCTGAGCAAAGGCCGCGCCTCCCAACCCCTGCCAGAAAGTAACCGCGTGATCGGCGATCCTTCAAAGATTTTTATTGAAAAAGGCGCCTGGATCGAATGCTGCACGCTCAATGTCGAAAATGGCCCCATCTACATCGGTGAAGGCGCCCAGGTCATGGAAGGCTCTATCCTGCGTGGCCCGGTTTCCATTGGCGCCCAGGCAATTGTAAAGATGGCGGCCAAAATATACGGCCCTACGACCATCGGCCCCGGATGCCGCGTAGGCGGCGAGATCGCCCGCTCCATCCTAATGGGCAATTCCAACAAAGCCCACGACGGTTATCTCGGCGATTCTGTTCTGGGCGAATGGTGCAACCTCGGCGCCGACACCAATACCTCCAACCTGAAAAACAACTACGGCGAAATCAAACTCTGGGACTACGCCACCGACCGTTTTTCACCTACGGGGCAGCAGTTCTGCGGTTTATTTATGGGCGACCATGCCAAATGCGGCATCAACACGATGTTTAATACCGGTACGGTCGTCGGCGTATTTGCCAATGTGTTCGGCGCAGGCTATCCGCGCAACTTTATCCCCGATTTTGCCTGGGGAGGCGCGGAAGCTGGTTACCGAACCTATAAATTCACCGATGCCTGTGAAACCGCCGAACGGGTAATGACCCGCCGCGGCGTACCTTTTACAGACCTGGATAAAGCCATGCTTTACCACATTTATGACCGCACCGCCCGGTATCGTGCCTGGGAAAAATGATTTGCTTTTCATGTCAAAGGACAAATTGAAATACGACCTTCGAGGTGTTTCGGCTTCCAAAGACGAAGTGCATGCCGCCATCAAGCACTTGGACAAAGGCTTGTATCCCAATGCGTTCTGTAAGATACTGCCCGATATTGCAGCCGGAAGTCCGCATTACTGCAATCTGCTTCATGCCGATACGGCGGGTACCAAAACCAGTCTGGCTTATCTCTACTGGCGCGAAACCGGCGACCTGTCCGTTTGGCCCGGGGTAGCGCAGGACGCTATCGTCATGAACCTCGACGACATGGCTTGTGTCGGTTGTACCGACGATATCGTGTTGTCGAGTACGATTGGACGGAACAAAACGCTGGTCACTGGAGAGGTCATTGCATCCGTTATTCGCGGCACTTCCGATTTTGTGGAAAAAATGGCCGAACACGGCGTACGTATCCACCTTGCCGGCGGTGAAACAGCCGATGTGGGTGATATTGTGCGCACTATCGACGTCGGATTCACGGCTTTTGCCCGCATGAAACGCAAAGACGTACTGGTCAATCATATTCAAGCGGGCGACGTGGTCGTCGGACTGGCTTCATTCGGGCAGGCTGTGTACGAAGACGCCTACAACGGCGGCATGGGCAGCAACGGCCTTACCGCCGCACGGCACGACGTGCTGAGCCACGCCTATGCGGCCAAATACCCGGAGAGTTTCGACCCGAACCTTCCCGATTCCGTTGTGTATACCGGGAACAGAAACCTTACAGATCAAATTGATATTCACACAAATAAGGGTAAACAAACCATCAGCGCCGGCAAACTGATCCTGTCGCCGACACGTACCTATTTACCAGTTTTGCGCGAAATATTTGCCCGTTACCGACGCCATTTGCACGGCGTGATCCATTGCACGGGCGGCGGCCAGACGAAGGTGATGAAGTTTGCGCCGGGTGTTCGGGTGGTAAAAAACAACCTTTTCGAACTTCCGCCGTTATTCCGGCTGATTCAGGAATCGAGCGGTACCGATTGGCGCGAAATGTACCAGGTGTTCAATATGGGACACCGTATGGAACTTTACGTGGCGCCGCGATATGCTGACAAGATCATGGCCATTTCACAACAATTTGGTATCGAAGCGCGCGTTATCGGCCACGTAGAAGCCGCTCCGAAAGCCTGTGTCCGGGTGGAAAGCTCGTTTGGTACCTTTGATTTTGAATAACCATACTTAACCATGAAGAAACTCCCTGTCTACCTCGTTTTGGTGTTTTCTGCACTTTTTTTCGCCGCATGTGAACAGAATAATTTGACGAAAAAAATCGCGACACTGGAACAAACCTATGCTGCAACCGGCTCGCGCGGCGCGGCAGATTCCCTTTTTCAGTTGTACAGCGAAGCCGTTCAAAAAAATCCGGACGATCACGCCAACAACTACAATTACCTCGTGAAAGGCGCTGAGATCAGCTTTTTTGTCAAAGAAGACGGTCCACTCGCAGTGAAATGGGCAGGTGATGCCCTCAAAGAGCACGGAAAAGGTCAGAATTACACCGATCTGGCAGGGCTTTTTGCCCGTATCTGGATTGCCCGCGATTATCACAAGCCGGTTGCCGCGCGGTTCAAACCTGATGAAATCGACTTCGTCCAGGCTTTTTTACAAAACAACCAGTCGTGGATTGACTCCAGTCTGCTGCGGCTCGACCGGGCCATGTCGGCCCCTAATGGCGTCATTAGCGACAAGGCCAAAGCCGAAGCATTTATCGAAACGGCGGAAGGATACGCCATTCTTGTACAGCAAAGTAACCCCGACAAATACGTCGACCTGCTGATGAAAGCAGCCGGGGTGGCCAAAACCATCGGCAATGCCCGGCAGGCCATTCAACTGTACTACGCCGTGGAAAGCAAGATGCCGCAACATCCCAAAGCGCCTACAGCCTTGTTTATGAAAGGCTTTGTTTACGAAAATGACGTCAACGACCTTGAAAAAGCAAAGGCGACCTACGAGGAATTTCTCAAACGTTACCCCAACGACCCCGATTATGCCGACGATGCTCAAAATGCCCTGAAACTGCTGGGTAAATCGCCGGAAGAAATCGTCCGGGAGTTTGAGCAGAAAAACGCCGGCCAACAGGTTCAGTAATGGATACTTTTCAGGCAGAATTCGCGGCATTTGCCCGTTCGGCCTGGCCCGGAGGGCGTCTGCGCATTGCGCCGACGCCCTCCGGCTTTTTACACCTGGGCAATGCGCTCAACTTTACCCTCAACTGGCTGGTTGCCCGCCTGGCGCCTGCCGGCCGCCTGTTGCTCCGGATCGATGATCTGGATGCCGACAGAAAACGGGATGAATACGTTCAGGATGTTTTTGATACCCTCGAATGGCTTGGCCTGGATTGGGATGAAGGCCCCCGCTCGGCGGCAGATTTTGAAATGAACTGGTCGCAGCATCTGCGCCTCGATCTTTACCGGAATCTGCTGGATGATTTGCGGCGGCGCAATTTTTTGTTTGCCTGCAGGAAGTCGCGCCGCGACCTGGCGCCCTATCACGGCGAATACCCGTCGGCGTTCAGGAATCAGGGACTTGATCTCGATGATCCGGATGTTGCCTGGCGAATTATGACCCCGCCGGGTTTTCCCATGCCCGATTTTGTGGTACGGCGTCGCGACGGGATTCCGGCTTACCAGATTGCTTCATTGGCCGACGATTTTCGATACGGCATCACCCATATTGTACGAGGTGAAGACCTGCTGGCCTCGACCCGGGCGCAAGGTTTTTTGGCGGAGTGTCTCGAACGCCCTGATTTTCAGTGGATACAGTGTCTGCACCATCCTTTGATCACCGATGCAAGCGGGGAAAAGTTATCAAAGTCGGCAGGAGCAGCATCTCTTCGGTATTTAAGGGAGCATGACGGAAGCCCTCAAGTTGTATATGCGCAAACGGCTCAACTGCTCGGATTAGAACAGCGCAGCTATTGGTCGGCTGAAGAATTGCTGGCCGAAGTACGGAATTGGATGGGGCAGGGATAAAGATCGGGATGTTGCGTTACTCTCCCGCCTGGCTTTGGAATGAAGCCAGAAAGTCCTCCACTTTTTTAGTCTTTTTGTTGCCTTCAGCCGCCACCAGATCGAGTAACTTTTTAGCTGATTTGCCAACTTTCAGGGTGCTGTAATGGCTGGCAGCGTAGGTCCAGGCTTTTTTGAAATCCTCGTTTAGCTTATTACTTTCATACTCGAAAGCGGGGGTGTTGTTGGCGCCATTCATCAGGGCTTCGAGGGTCCATTGTTGCGACATTTGTGTTTCCTCGCTGAGCACGAAATAGGGTTGTTCCTGGTTGAATTTTTCCCAAAATGCCGCGCGGTCGGCCAGTTCTTCGAGCGGAATGACAATACCGCCATCGTCGAATGCCGTTTTATCCTGTTCTTTTCTTATTTGTTGCAGGTAGTTTTTCATCCCCGGAGTGACGTTTCCGGCAAAAAAATCTTCAAAATCACGGAAGTCGGCTATCGCAAAAATGGAACCTTCGGCGATTTGCAAACGAAACCCGCAGACCGAGAGGTGCTGGGTCAGCGGGTATTTTTCTAAGTTGAATTGACCCTGATAGATCAGATTTTGATCGTCCTCCGTCCATTGGATTTTATCCAGTTCCGTATAGAAATATTCGTTGGCCACTTCCATGCGCCGCATGAATTGTTGCAGCAAAATGTAAGCGGCATCGGCGGTGGTACCTTTGGTGCTGGCAAAATTGGCCTTTACAAAATCCCAGGCTTTCTGTCCGCTTTCCATCTTTTTGAGGTCGAGCGACTGGAGGAATACAGAAAACTGTTTGAGTTTCGTCAGATCGGGGCTGGTGTTGCGAGCGCCGGCATAAATGGCTTGCAGACCGCCGCCGAAAGCCCAGCCGTTCTTTTCGTCGGGCGTTGTGGTGCTGACTTTGTAAAACGGCGCTGTGATTGGAATGCCGCCAATCGTCGCTTCTTCCTTGTCGGAGGATACATCGCCGTTGCCTTGTACGAATTCACCGGCTCGTAGTTTGCCCTGGCTGCTCGAGCCGTTTTGGGTGGGTTTGTCGCGCAGCAACAGGTTGTCGGTCGTGACGACGTAGTAGTACAGATCGGGCTGAGGGGACGACGGCGGAACCGATTCTTCAGCAGCCACAATGGTTGGCGCATCCTTCCCGGTTGAAGTAGTGTTGGATTTGCAGGCAGCAAAGCAGAGCAGAAATACTGCAATCGAGAAGCAAAACGCCGTTATTTTCATGTTTTACAGAGGTTTAGATCAGCGCATAAACGCTGCCCGGAAGAATGGTCAGCAAGGCGATGAGCACGAGCGCCGTCAGCATTACCCAGCGGAAACCAGCCGGCACCGGTGCGGCGTAATCGTTCTCTTCGCGGGAAAAGTACATCGCGATAATGACCTTGAAATAGTAATAGATGGAAATGGCTGAATTAATCACAGCCAGTACTACCAGCCAGGGGTATTCGTCGAGTGCCGATGTAAAGAGGAAATATTTGCCAAAAAAGCCCGCCGTCGGCGGAATGCCGGCAAGCGAAAGCATGGCGATCGTCATCATCAGTGCCAGCAGGGGTTGCTTTTTGCCCAGTCCGTTAAAGGCGGCAAACGAGCCGTCGCGGTTTTGCTCGGCGACCACCATGTAAGCAGCAAACGCACAAATAGTAGCGATCGAGTACGTGAGGGTATAAAACAACAGGGCGCCGGCTCCGTTCGAGGCGGCATTGCCGATCGACAAAATGCCCAACAACAAATAACCGGCGTGCGAGATGGACGAATATGCCATCATCCGTTTAAAGTTGTTCTGGAAAATGGCTGTCGTATTGGCCAGTACCATCGTCATGGCGGAGATGGCAGCCACGGCTGTGCTCCAAAAGCCCTGAGCGCCGATAAACCCTTCTGCAAACAAGCGGTAAAAAGCGGCGATACCGGCGGTTTTTACCACTGTCGACATGAATGCGGTGATCAAATTGGGGCTGCCTTCATACACGTCGGGCGCCCAGAAATGAAAGGGCGCAGCAGAAATCTTGAAACTCAAACCAATGAGAATCAATAATATACCTACGTTCAACATGCCGACCGAATGTTGGCCATCGCTGATTGCCGCTGCAATTCTCGTAAGATCGAAGCTCGCAGTAGCGCCATATACCAGGGCCATGCCGAACAACAGAATACCGGTGGCAAAAGAGCCCATCAGGAAATACTTCAGCGCTGCTTCGTTCGAAGCCAGATCGTCGCGTCGGCTACCGGCCAGCACATAAAGGGGGATGGAAAGAATCTCGATCCCGAGGAAAAGCATGGTCAGGTTTTGAAAAGAAAACATGACCAAAGCGCCGCAAACACTGAACAGAATGAGGCCCAGATTGTCGCCCAGGGTATCTGAAAGTGTCCGGAAGCCCCAGCCGGTCAGGCCGATAAGCAAGCTGACTGCCACCAGCGTCACGGCGGTAAAAACAAGGGCGTATTGGTCGAACGCGAACATGTCGGCATAGCGCTCATTCAGGCCGGAGGCGTCGCCCATATTCAGGTCCAGTACCGATGCGCCCAGTGCAAGCAGGCTGGCGATCAGTGCAAGGGGTTGCAGCAAACCTTTCTTTTTACCCAGGCCGGCAAAAAGAACCACGATTGCACCGATAAAAAGTATAAGCAAAGACTTCATTGTCAGTTTGTTAAAAGGTTCAAATCTGCACGGCGCCCAAAATCCGGTTAACGCTGGCATCCGTAAGATTCAACACAATTTGCGGGAAAAAGCCCAGCAAAATCACAAGGGCCGCAATAGCGCCGAGCACGATCCAGTCGCGGGTTTCCACGTCGGCAAAACGTTCGGTGTTGTCGTTCGTCGTGCCAAACATGGCCAGGCCGTAAGCCCGCAGCATGTACACGGCGCCGAAAATGATCGTAAAACCTGCTGCCAAACCTGCCCAGAAATTGTACTTCCAGACGCCGTTGAGCAGCATAAACTCACCGGGGAAACCATTGGTCAGCGGAACTGCCACGGCGCCGAGGGTGATGATCATGAAAAGCGTGGCAAAACGAGGCGCCGATTTGGCGATCCCGCCCATGTCGGAGAGCGAACGGGTGCCCAGGCGGCGTTCGAGCAGGTCGACTACATAAAACAGACCCACCACGTTGATGCCGTGGTTGAGCATCTGAATCAGGCCGCCCTGAACGCCGGTTTTGTTCCAGGCCAGTACGCCAGCCGCAATCAGGCCCACGTGTGCAATGGAGGAATATGCGATCAGCCGTTTCAGATCGCTCTGTTTGATGGCGATGATGCTGGCGTAAACGATACCGATGACGGCAAGGGTGATAAACGTAGGCGCCAGGGTGTGCATGGCTTCGGGAGCCAGGGGCACCATCCAGCGAATGACGCCGTAAATACCCATTTTCAGCATGATACCCGACAGGAGCATGGTGCCGCCCGTAGGCGCGCTGACGTAAGTGTCGGGCTGCCAGGTGTGGAAGGGGAAAACCGGCATTTTTACGGCAAATGCCAGGAAGAAGCCGAGCATTACCCAGTTGGCCGTATGCTCCGGCAACTGTACCTGAACCAAATCCGTCCAGGCAAAGGAGTGATGACCTTCCACATTGGTCTGCATGTACACCCAAAGCAGCGACACAAGCATAAACAGCGAGCCGATAAAGGTGTAAATGAAGAATTTAAGCGTCACCCGGATACGATCATCGCCGCCCCAAATGGCGCAGATAAAGTAGATCGGGATGAGGGCCAGTTCGTAGAAAATGTAAAACAGCAAGCCGTCGTCGGCCAGAAAAACGCCGTTCAAAGCGCCGATCATCATGAGTACAAGGCCGTAGTAACGGGCATCCTGACCAAATGAGCGGTTGTAACTGCTCAGGACGATCAGCGGGGCAAGCAGGTTGGTCAATGCCACGAGCAGGAGGCTGATGCCGTCCATGCTCAGGCTGAACGAAATACCGGCTTGTGGTACCCAGGGAGCGGAGAATGCGTGATTCACCGCGGCCGAGGAGTCGAATCCTGCCCACGCTGCGGCGGTTACAGCCAGATTGGCGACGGCCGCGGCCAGCGCAACATAACGCACGTTGGCGCCGCGCAAGGCGAATATAGCCAGCGAGGAGAGGAGAGGAATGAGTATGAGTAATAGGGACATAGTCGCTTGATAGTCAGAGTCGGTTTACAAAAACACCACCAGCAGGATCAGGATGGCGCCGGCCACCATGCTCAACAGGTAGTATTCGATATTGCCGTTTTGCAAACGCCGGAATTGTGCCCCCAGCGCCTGAATGCCGTTGCCGACGCCGTTCACGGCGCCGTCGATGCCCCAAATATCTACATAGTAGTGGAACAGTTTGGACAAGCGCTCGACCGGGCGAACAAACACAGTGTCGTAGATTTCATCCACGTAAAATTTGTGGGCAAACAACTTCGTCAGGCCGGTTTGCTCCGCATCGGTTACCGGACGGCTGCCGCGTACAGCATAGATATAATACGACACGGCGATTACAACCAGGGCCAGCGAAGTGGTAAAGATCATCAGCGACCATTCCGTACTGGCTTCCAGGTGGTGCAGTTCGCCGCCGTGCGGGTTGACGTTGGTCACTACCGGCTCGAAGAAATGCTCGAGCCATTGCGGTGTGCCGATGTGCATGAAATGCGGAATGTTCAAAAAGCCGCCGGCCAGTGACAAAACGGCCAGCACGATCAACGGCAGGGTCATTACCAGCGGGCTTTCATGCAAATGGTGCTTTTGTTCTTCCGTACCCCGAAATTGGCCGAAGAACGTTACGAACAGCAGGCGACACATGTAAATAGCGGTCAGCATGCCACCCAACCCTGCAAAACCCCACCAGAGTTTGCCTCCGGCGGCCCAGGTGTTGGCAAAAATTTCGTCTTTGGAGAAAAAGCCGGCCATCAGCGGGAAGCCCGCAATGGCGAACGTACCGATCAGGAATACCCAGAACGTGATCGGAAGCGCTTTGCGCAAGCCGCCCATATTGCGAATATCCTGTTCTCCGCCCATGGCATGAATTACGGAACCGGCGCCGAGGAACAAGAGGGCTTTGAAAAACGCGTGGGTCGTCACGTGAAACATGGCGCTCGTGTAGGCGCCCATACCCAAGGCTACAAACATCAGTCCCAGCTGCGATACCGTCGAGTAGGCCAGCACTTTTTTGATGTCGTTCTGCCGGAGGCCAATCAGCGCGGCGAAAATGGAAGTGAGCAGACCGACAAGGGCTACCAGGTGCAGGGCATCCGGCGAAAGGCTGTAAAGACCATTGCAACGCGCAACGAGGTAAATACCGGCCGTCACCATCGTCGCGGCGTGAATCAGCGCGGAAACCGGCGTCGGGCCGGCCATAGCGTCGGGGAGCCAGGTGTAGAGCGGAATCTGGGCGCTTTTACCCATCGCACCGATAAACAGCAGAATACAGATCGCTGTGATCGTCGGGTCGCCAGCCGTAAAGTTCTTCGCAGAAGCAAAGACGTCGGCGTAGGAAATGCTGCCAAAGGTGTTGTAAATCAAAAAGATACCCAGCAGCAGGCCAAGGTCGCCTATGCGGTTCATGATGAATGCCTTGCGGGCAGCATGACCGTATTCGCGGTTGTGGTACCAGAAGCCGATGAGCAGATAGGAGCAAAGTCCCACCCCTTCCCAGCCGAAGAACAGCATCAGGAAGTTGTCGCCCATGACCAGCAGCAACATGCTGAAAATGAAGAGATTCAGGTAAGCGAAAAACTTCCAGTAACCTTCATCGTCGTGCATGTATCCCATCGAATAGACGTGGATCAGGAAACCTACGCCGGTCACGATCAGCATCATCCAGACCGACAACTGGTCGACCAGGAAAGAGAAATCGACCCGAAGGCTGTCTACCGTGAAGAAATTGTACAGCACGGAATGAATCGGGCCGCTGGCCGACACCTGGTTGAAGCAGGCAACGCTCAGCAGGAAGGAAATCAGCACCGTACCGGAGCCGATAGCGCCTACCAGCGTCTTGCTCATATTTCGCCCGAACAAGCCGTTGATCGCAAACCCGATCAGCGGTAAAAAGGGTATTAGTGGTATAAGTTGTTGCATTGTATTTCTATTGGGCGATTAGTTTCTCAATTTATCCAGCAGGGAAATGTCAGTCGATTTGGTGTTCCGGTAAATCATGACCAGAATACCCAGGCCCACGGCAGCCTCCGCGGCAGCTACAACCATGATGAAAAATACCATGATCTGTCCCTGTGCGTCGCTGAGGTAAGTCGAAAATGCCGCTAAAAGCAGGTTTACGGCGTTCAGCATGAGTTCGATGCACATGAGCACGACGATGGCATTGCGCCGGGTGAGTACGCCGAACACGCCGATGCTGAACAGCACCGAAGACAGATAAACGTAGTATTCGACAGGTACGGAACGTATGACTTCGAGCATAAGGCTTCGGTTTTTTTAAACTTTGAGATCTTTTTTACCCACCAGAACGGCGCCCACCATGGCGGCGAGGAACAGAATGCCGGCTATTTCAAACGGCACGACAAAATCGGTGAACAACACCTTGCCGAGGTTTTCCACCAGACCTACCTGCGGGTTTGACTGTTCCGCACCGGCAATCTGGATGCTGCCGTGCATGGCGCCGACCATCGTCACCAGCAAGCTACCGGCCGCAATGGCGCCAGCCAATTTCCAGCCGGCCGACTTTTGGGGTTCGGTGTCCTTGTTCAGGTTGAGCAGCATGAGCACAAACAGGAATAGCACCATGATCGCGCCGGCATAGACGATAATGTGCACAACGGCAAGAAACTGGGCGTTCAGCAGCACATATTGGCCGGCAATGGTAAAAAAGGTCAGAATCAGGTACAATACGCTGTGAACGGGGCTTTTGGCAAACACCATCAGCAGAGCGGTAATGACCGAAATGACCGCCAGGGTCAGGAAAATTGCAAGTGTCATTGTCGTCGGTTAGTCCGTTTTATGGTCCTTCGGATAATGGGGCAGGGTTGTGTTTTATCATCAAAAAAATCAGCGCAGCCATATTTAATGGGCGGTTTCAGCAGCCCATTTTTTCTCCTGAATATGTTTCTGGCGAACGCTGACGTCGATCCGTTTTTCCGGCTCTACGCCTTCCACCAGCAGGTCTTTGCCAAAGACAAATCCCTGGCGGGCGTAGTCGCTGGGCACGATGCGGTCGGTCAGGAAAATCGCCTCCTTCGGACAGGCTTCTTCGCAAAGCCCGCAGAAAATGCAGCGGAGCATGTTGATTTCGTAAACAGCGGCGTATTTCTCTTCGCGATAGAGGTGTTCTTCGCCTTTTTCGCGCTCGGCCGCGGTCATGGTAATGGCTTCGGCCGGGCAGGCTACGGCGCAAAGGCCACAAGCCGTACAGCGTTCTGCGCCTTTTTCATCGCGTTTCAAAACGTGCCAGCCGCGCCATACCGGGGCGAAGGGGCGCTTGACTTCGGGGTAACGCACCGTGTGGGATTTGCCGAACATCACCCTTACAAAGTGTTTCAGGGTGGTCCACATTCCTTTCAAAATGGCTACCAGGTAGATGCGCTCCCAGAAATTCATCTTTTTGTTGACGACGTTCCGAGAACGATTGGTCAGAGACTGCATATTTTCTAAAATATTGGTCTTCAATAATTTATTTTCCAAAATACAGAACGCCGGCGCCAGTCAGCAACATGTTGAAGATGGCCAGCGGAATGAGCGATTTCCAGCCCAG
The DNA here is from genome assembly GCA_016787345.1 of Saprospiraceae bacterium. Lineage (GTDB taxonomy): Bacteria > Bacteroidota > Bacteroidia > Chitinophagales > Saprospiraceae > M3007. The sequence continues at coordinate 14,338 of JAEUUU010000065.1, forward strand.
GTGCATCAGTTGGTCGTAGCGGAAACGCGGGATTGTCCAGCGAATCCACATGAACACGAAAATGAAGAAGAACACCTTGGCAAACAAAACGATCGGGCCCATGAATCCTCCCAGCCAGTTGGGGTCGAGCCCCGGAAAGTTGTAGCCGCCGAAGAATACGGTCGCCGTTACGGCGCTGGAAATAAACATGTTGATGTATTCGGCGAAAAGGAAAAAGCCGAGTTTCATCGAGCTGTATTCCGTGTGGTAACCGCCGATCAACTCGGTTTCACATTCGGCCATGTCGAACGGTGCGCGGTTGCATTCGGCCAGCGAGCAGATAAAGAAAATCAGGAAGCCCAGCGGCTGATACCAAACGTTCCAGTTGAAACCGGTCTGCTGTGCTGCCATTTCCCTGAGGCTGAGGGTACCGGTCATCATCACCACGGCGATGACCGACAGGCCCATGGCCAATTCGTAGGAGATCATCTGCGAACTGGCACGGATAGCGCCGTACAGCGAGAACTTGTTGTTCGACGACCAGCCGCCGATCATGATGCCGTAGACGCCCAGCGACGACAAGCCCAGAATATACAGAATGCCGATGTTCAGGTCGGCTACCTGAAGGTCGACCGGCGTGCCGAAAACCGTCAGTTGAGTGCCCCAGGGGATCACAGCGCTCGTCATACAGGCAACGAACATGAAGGCGCCGGGGGCCAGAATATACAACCAGCGTTCGGCTTCATTGGGCCGGAAGTCTTCCTTGGTGAACATTTTCACCCCGTCGGCAAGCGGTTGCAAAATCCCCCAGGGGCCGGCGCGATCGGGACCCAGGCGGTCCTGAAAGAAGGCTGCGAATTTGCGTTCGCCGTACGTCGAGTAGGCCGCTACACCGAGCGTAATGGCAAACAAAACGCTGATGAGGATAATTTTCTCAACGATAAAGCCAGCCGAAAAAAGTAATAATATGCTCATTTTCTTAGTGTTAAAGCCTGATGATCAACGCACGGTAACAGCGCCTTCATAGTGGTTTTGGGAAATGACGGAGTGGCGGTCGATGTCGCGCGGACCTTCGATCGTCCAGTCATTGGCGCCTTTTTTCTCGAATCGGCAGGTATTGCAGATGAAGTCGTGCACTTCGCCGTACTTGTCTTTGCGGGCTGTGACGCGGAAAATTTCCTTGCCGTACATCCAAACCACGGCTTTGCCCGAGCAGGTGGGGCAGTCGCGGTGGGCGTCCATCGGATTGAGGAACCACACGCGACTTTTGAAGCGGAAAGTGCGGTCGGTCAAAGCGCCTACGGGGCACACATCGATCACGTTGCCCGAAAAATCGTTGTCGATCGCTTTTTCGATAAACGTGCTGATCTCGGCGTGGTCGCCCCGGCCGATAATCCCGTGTACGCGGCCGTCGGTCAGTTGCTGGGCGGTGTACACGCAGCGGTAGCACAGGATGCAGCGCGTCATGTGCAGTTTGATATAGGGGCCGATATCGATTTTTTCAAATGTGCGGCGTTCGAATTCGTAGCGGGTGTTTTCCGCGCCGTGTTCGAAAGCGAGGTCTTGAAGGTGGCATTCGCCTGCCTGGTCGCAGATCGGGCAATCGAGCGGGTGGTTGAGCAACAGGAATTCGACTACGCCGGCGCGGGCCTTGAGTACCTCGTCGCTGGTGATATTGGCCACTTCCATACCATCCATGACCGTCGTTTGGCAGGAAGCCACGAGTTTGGGCATGGGGCGGGGGTCTTTTTCAGAGCCTTTGGTCACCTTTACCAGGCAGGTGCGGCATTTGCCACCCGAGCCTTTGAGGGTGGAGTAGTAGCACATGGCCGGCGGCACGATGTCGCCGCCAATCTGGCGGGCGGCATTGAGGATAGTGGTGCCTTCCGGTACTTCGATTTCGAAGTTGTCTATTTTTACTTTAGGCATTGTATTGATAATGCTTTAATTTTCAATGTCTTGCAAAATTTGCTTCACTGTTGATTTCAATTTGGGGAGGTTTTCCCGTACGACGAACATGACGATTGGCATATCGGTGCCCCAATAATCGTGAATCAACTTATCGCGAAGGCCGGCAACTCTTTTCCAAGGTATATCCGGGTAATTTGCTCTTATTTCTTCCGGGATTTGCTTTACAGCCTCCCCAATTATCTGAAGGCAAAGGATTAAAATCATGCCTTCGTCTGAAAATTGATCAATTTGCTTCCCCCCCGGTCGAGCACTTCTTGTGCCTTTTCCGAGTAGGCGATTATGTCGTTCAGAAAGTCGCGAATATCCCTTTTCATAAATATTCTACTTCCGACAAGATATGTTGTCCGATATATTTTCGAAGACTGCGCTTTACAGCAACATCGACTTTGCAATTAAATATATCGGAGAGGTATTCTTCCAGTTCCATGATCTCAAACAATCCGATTTCACGATCAAAGTCGACCAGTACATCAATATCGCTTGACTTTTTTTGTTCACCTCTGACCCAGGAGCCAAACACACCGATCTCCGACACCCCGAATCGGCGATGCAACTCGGATTTTTCCTGGATCAGTATGTTTTTTATATTCTCGAGAGTCATAGTATTCAATTACATTATTTCAAGTTGGGCATGGGGATGAAGTTTATACCGTCGCCACAGGCTCTTTTACCAGCCCGTAATTCCGCTCCATACAAGCCCTCGGCTCGTTTACGTGCCATTCGAACTCCTCGCGGAAGTGGCGGATGGCTGCGCTGACGGGCCAGGCGGCGGCGTCGCCGAGCGGGCAGATGGTATTGCCTTCGATCTTTTTGGCGACGTCGGCCAGCAGGTCGATGTCGCTCATTTTGCCCTGGCCGTTTTCGAGGCGCCAGAGTACTTTTTCCATCCAGCCGGTTCCTTCGCGGCAGGGCGAGCACTGGCCGCAGGATTCGTGGTGGTAAAAGCGGGCGAAGTTCCAGGTATTGCGCACGATGCACTGGTCTTCGTCGTACACGATAAAGCCGCCCGAACCCAGCATGGAGCCGGTGGCGAATCCGCCGTCGGCCAGGCTTTCGTAGGTCATGAGGCGATTTTCGCCATTGGCCGTTTTCGTGATGAGGAAGTGGGGTAGAATGGGCACCGAAGAGCCGCCCGGCACGCAGGCTTTGATACGTTTGCCATTTTTGATGCCGCCGCACCACTCGTCGGAGTAGATGAATTCCTCTACCGAAACGCCGAGGTCGATCTCGTATACGCCGGGTTTGTTGATGTTGCCGCTGGCGGAGATCAGTTTGGTACCCGTGCTTTTGCCGATGCCGATTTTGGCGTACTCGTCGCCGCCGTCGTTGACGATCGGCACTACCGCCGCGATGGTTTCCACGTTGTTGACCACGGTGGGGCATTGCCACAGGCCTTTGACGGCCGGGAACGGCGGCTTGATCCGCGGATTGCCGCGTTTGCCTTCGAGGCTTTCGATCAGGGCGGTTTCCTCACCGCAGATGTAGGCGCCGGCGCCAGGGTTGACGTACAGGTCGAGGTTGTAACCCGTGCCCAGAATGTTTTTACCCAGCCAGCCGTTGGCATAGGCCTCGGCAATGGCTTTTTCGAGGATAAAAACGATCCAGGAATACTCGCCCCGGATGTAGATGTAGGAGGTATTGGCCCCCAGTGCATACGACGACGTGATCATGCCCTCGATCAGCAGGTGGGGGATTTTTTCCATCAGGAAGCGATCCTTGAAGGTGCCGGGCTCCGACTCGTCGGCGTTGCAAAGGAGGTAGCGCGGCACGCCCTCGGGTTTGGCCAGAAACGACCATTTCATACCCGTGGGGAAGCCAGCGCCGCCGCGACCGCGGAGGCCCGACTTTTTGACTTCTTCCACGACTTCGTCTGGCGTCATGTTTTTCAGCGCCTTTTCAACGGAGCGGTAGCCGCCGTGTTTGCGGTACACCTCGTAGGTGTTGATGCCTTCGATATGGGCGTGTTCAAGGAGAAGTTTGCGACTCATTTATAGCAAGTTGCGAATGTTCGTATGGTTGCGGCGAAGGGAAGGGAATCTCAGGATTTGTTGATTTTTCTTCCTTCCTCGTCGTATTTATCCAGTTCTTTTTGCAAATCGGCTTTCAGGTGTCCGGGGTCGACCACTGCGCCATTGAATTCGGTATTGGGCAAAACGGCGACCAGCATATTGTCTTCCGGCATATCGTCGAGCCAGGCAAGCAGTTCGTTCAGATCGATGACGGCCACCTGATACTCCTCAAAGCCGGCTGCCAGGCGGAATACCTCGGCCATTTCGGCATGAGGAAAGAAGGGAATGATATCGGCATCGTCGTCGTCGCCAAGCAAGGCCCAGCCTTCGTCGTCGGCCAATCCGTACACTTCTTCGGTGTCGGCTACGGTCTTCACGAAGTAGTCGTAGCGTTTTTCGCCCGGTTTTTTGAAGACTTTTTCGATGTCGGCAGCAGTGAGTTGAGCCATTTTTTTATGGTTGATGAAGGTTTATAAGGGTGATGAGGGTTGATAAGGGTTTATGAGGTTTATGAGGAGCAGATTTATAAACTTTATAAACTCTATCAATCCTCATCAACCCCTAAAAAATCAATGCATTTTCCAGGTGCCCTTATTGATCTTTCCGGCGCGGCAATCGTCGAGAAACTGATCGATTTTTGCTTCATCGAGGTGTTCGTGAAAAAACTCGCCCACCTGCATCATCGGGGCATAACCGCAGGCGCCGAGGCATTCCACTTCCTTGATCGTGAAGAGGCCGTCGGGCGTCGTCTGGTTTTTACCGATGCCGAGTTTGAGCTTGGTGTATTCGATAATGCGCTCGGCGCCTTCGATGGCGCAGGGGCCCGTGTGGCAAAATTCGAGTACGTATTTGCCCACCGGTTCGAGGTTGTACATGGAGTAGAAAGTGGCTACCTCGTACACCTCGATGGGGGTGATCCCCAGTGCTTCGGCTACCTGGTCCATAGCGGAAACGCTGAGCCAGCCGTTGTTTTCCTCCTGTGCAATATGCAGGGCGCGAAGAATGGCGCTTTTGCCGCGGCCTTCCGGGTATTTGCGGAGGAGTCCCTGCACCTCGGCAAGGGCTTCTGGCGAAAATTTAAAAGGCGCTCCGTTTTGCGTTGTGGCTTGCATTATCGACAAGTATTAAGTGTATTTTTTAACAGAATAATCAAGATCATCAGGTTCATTCAAATCCTCGCATCCTCAAATCCCCATTGATTTAAGCATCCAGTTCTCCGGCGATTACGTTCATGCTGGACATCGCCAAAATAGCGTCGGACAACATGGCGCCTTTGATCATTTCCGGGTAGGCCTGGTAATAAATGAAGCAGGGTCGGCGGAAGTGCAGGCGATAGGGTTGGCGGCCGCCGTCGCTGATGAGGTAAAAACCCAACTCGCCATTGCCGCCTTCCACGGAGTGGTATACTTCGCCCGCGGGTACCGGCGTTTCGCCCATCACGATTTTGAAGTGATAGATGAGGGCTTCCATTTTGGTGTACACGTCGGGTTTTTCCGGCAGATAAAAATCGGGTACGTCGGCGTGGTAGGGGCCTTCGGGCAGGTTGTTGTAAGCCTGGTTGATAATGCGCAAACTTTGGCGAATCTCTTCCTGGCGCACCATAAAACGGTCGTAAGTGTCGCCCTGGCCGCTGCCTACCGGAATGTCGAATTCGAAATCCTGATAGGAGGAATACGGGTTCATGACGCGCACATCGTAGTCGACTCCCGTTGCGCGCAGGTTGGGGCCGGTGAAGCCATAGGCCATGGCGCGTTCGGCAGAGATCGGGCCTGCGCCGATGCAACGGTCCATAAAGATCCGGTTGCGTTCGAGCAGGTTGTTAAACTCCTCGAAGATGGCCGGGAAGGTTTTGAGGAAAGTGCGGAGTTTATGGTGGAAGGCAGGCGAGAAATCGCGCTCCATGCCACCGATACGACCGATATTGGTCGTCAGGCGTGTGCCGCACACTTCTTCGAACATTTCATAAATCTTTTCCCGCTCCTGGAACACGTAAGTAAAGCCGGTCAAAGCCCCGGTATCCACCCCGATCACGGAGTTGCACACCAGGTGGTCGGCGATACGGGCCAGTTCCATGATGATGACCCGCATGTACTCGGCGCGTTTGGGCAGCTCGATTTTAGCGAGTTTCTCGACCGTCATGTGCCAGCCCATGTTGTTGATGGGCGAGGAGCAGTAGTTGAGGCGGTCGGTGATCGGCGTGATCTGGCCGTATGGACGGTGTTCGGCGAGTTTCTCGAAGGCCCGGTGGATGTAACCAATGGTCGGTTCGGCGGAGACGATGCGTTCGCCGTCCATTTTCAGCACATTTTGAAAAATGCCGTGGGTAGCCGGGTGTGTTGGCCCCAGGTTGAGGGTGGCCAATTCGCCTTCGAGGCTGTCGAGTTGGGAAAAGTAGGATTGGACTTGCATGTGCAAGGAGTTAATTCGCTGAAAATCAATCAAAACTCCGTCCTTCATGGCCATCCCGGCCGAAGAAGCGGTCGTCTTTGTCGGTTCGGGTGCCATCTTCGAGGCGGTATTCTTTGCGCATCGGGAACACGTCGAGGTCTTCGACGTTGAGGATGCGGGTCAGTTTGGGGTGGCCGTTGAAGATGATGCCGAAGAAATCGTATTCCTGGCGCTCCATCCAGTTGGCGGTGGGCCAGAGGTCGGTAATGGTGGCAATATGTGGGTCTTCCACAGAGAACCAGGCTTTTACGCGGATGCGGCGGTTTTCCGGCCAGTTGTGGAGGTGGTACACCACACCGAGTTCTTTGCCGGAATGATCGGGGTAGTGCATCCCGCAAAGGGTGGTCAGGAAGTGAAAGTTGAGTTCGTTGTCATCGCGCAGGAATTGCAAGAGTTCATGCGCCTGCTCCCGCGAGGTTTCCACGTTCAGCACACCGTCGTAGCCCGTTTCGCTGCCGAGCAGGAGACCGGGTTTTTGTTGTTCGATGCGGGCGAGTACCGTTTCGTTATTGAAATGCATCGTTATGCAATTTGATATTTCTCCAGAAGGTGCTGGTATTCAGGCGAATGGCGGCGGCGCAGCGGTTCGTTTTTGACCAGTTCCTGAATTTTCAGGATGCCGTCGATAATTTGCTCGGGACGAGGCGGGCAGCCGGGGACATATACGTCGACCGGAATGACCTTGTCGATACCCTGCAACACGGAGTAGGTATCGAAAATGCCGCCCGAACTGGCGCAGGCGCCTACGGCGATCACCCATTTGGGTTCGGCCATTTGGGTGTAAACCTGTTTGAGGATGGGGCCCATTTTTTTCGCAATGGTGCCCATGACCATGAGCAAGTCGGCCTGGCGGGGCGAAAACGACAGACGTTCCATACCGAAACGAGCCAAATCATAATTGGTGCCCATAGTGGCCATAAATTCGATACCACAGCAGGAAGTGGCAAAGGGGAGGGGCCAGATCGAATTGGATCGCGCCAGACCCACGGCCTGACTCAGTTTGGTGGCGAAAAAGCCTTCTCCACCGTAGCCTTCCGGCATTTCTGCTTGATTGATCATTGTTTGAGCAAGTTGGATGTTTGATGAGCGACACGGGTTTCAGGTGCCGGAAATCAACGTCTTCTTTTGATTATTTTTCCCAGTCGAGCGCGCCTTTACGCAATACGTAGACGAAGCCGATCAGGAAGATAGCCACGAATAGCAGTACGGCTAAAAAGCCTTCGACACCCATGGCGCGGAAATTGACGGCATAGGGGTAGAAAAAAATCACCTCCACGTCGAAAAGGACGAAGAGGATGGCGGTCATGAAATACTTGATGGAAACAGGGATGCGGGCATTGCCCTGGCTTTCGATCCCGCACTCGAAGTTTTCATTTTTCTTGGCCCCTTTACGTCGCGGACCAAGCATGGGAACAACGATGAGCACCAGGGCGACAAAACCGAGCGCTACGAGCGATTGCAGTACAATGGGCAGATAACCGGATGGCTCCATGAGTCGATATTGATTTTGGTTAAAACGGCTGCAAGCGCTTCTTGGTTGAATAATTCGCAAAAAATCCCCCGCAAACCGCGGCTTTTCAAGCGCGGCAAAGGTATTTAAATTCGCCTCAAACTTGGACGAATTAAAAATTGTATCTTGAACACTTAGTCCGACTGACTCCTTTTTTAGAATCATTCCAATGCATAATGCAAATCATCGTCCGGGTTTCTTGAAAAATTTGAACATTTGCCCAAACTACTACCACAACTTACAATATATGATGTCTCGCGACGTAGTCACCGGCCTGGGTATGGCCTTTCTTTTGGGCCTTTTTGTTTGGTTCCTCCGCTCACCACAACCTGTTTCTTCAACGCTACCCGAAGTAGTTGAAGTCGATTTTCTGGCCCATTACGGCACCCCTTTGCTCGATGGCAACAGCGATGACGCCGTTTGGCAGAACGGCGAATGGCTGCCGCTCGACCAGGTTTGGTTGGGCAATCCGCCGGCGCCCGGTGATTTTTCGGGCCGCTACAAGATCGCCTGGGACGAGAACAACCTCTATTTGCTGGCCGAAATAACCGACGACACGCTCATCGATATTCATCCCGACGGCCTCGACAGGTATTGGGACGACGACTGCCTCGAAATTTTCCTCGATCAAGACGCCTCCGGCGGCAATCACCAGTACAATTACAACGCTTTTGCCTACCACATTGCCCTCGACGGCAAGGTAGTCGATATTGCCCCCGACAGCTCCTATCAATACTACAACGATCACTGCATTACCCGCCGCGCTACTGCCGGCAACCGAAGCACCTGGGAAGTGGCTTTGAAGGTATTTGATGGAAATCGCTATGTCGATGGCGGAGAAAATATCCCCAAAATGCTCAAATCGGGTAAAATCATGGGCTTTGCCCTGGCTTACTGCGACAATGACCATTCGACTGAAAGGGAAAATTTCGTGGGCAATGTTGTTGTGGAAGGCGCCGACAAAAACCGGGGCTGGATCGACGCCGGTATTTTTGGCCAATTGGGCTTGCAATAGGCCGCAAACCCGGCTAATTTTGTCCGGCTATGATGAATGTAGAACAACTCCGAAAACTTTGCCTTTCGTTCTCCGGCGCAACGGAAGACGTCAAATGGGGCAACGACCTGTGTTTTTTGGTGGGGGGCAAGATGTTTTGTTCAACCTCCGTCGATGCCGATCAGGGCGCTTCTTTTAAGGCCAGCGAAGAAGAATACCATGAATTGATACAACGCGAGGGCATAGTGCCAGCGCCGTATCTTGCACGGGCGAAGTGGGTGTACGTACTCGACTTTTCCCGGCTCAGCCCACAGGAATGGTATCGTCTGGTACTGAAATCCTACGAACTGGTTAAAAACAAACTGCCCAAAAAGACCCGGGAACAACTTTAATTAACCCTGAAATTCAGACACCTCATTTCCCCAGACAGCGGCATTGCGTAAGTTTGCCGCCTAAAACTGACTCACCTTACATGACCCTCCTCGACGGTAAACTGCTCTCCGAAAACATCAAATCCGAAATTGCTGCCGAAGTTGATCTCATCCGTGCCCGCGGCGGCAAAATTCCACACCTCGCCGCCGTGCTCGTCGGTGAAAACCCTGCCAGCGAAGTCTACGTCAGCAACAAAATCAAAAGTTGCGAACAGGTCGGCTTTAAAAGCACGCTGATTCGCCGGCCAGCCGATCTCGGGCAGGAAGAGTTGCTCGCTATCGTGCAACAACTCAACAATGACCCCGACATCGACGGATTTATCGTACAACTTCCGTTGCCCAAGCATATCGAAGAAGAAAAAATCACCCTGGCCATCGATCACCGAAAGGACGTCGACGGCTTCCATCCGGTCAATTTTGGCCGCATGGCGCAGGGCATGCCCGCTTTCCTGCCGGCCACGCCTTTCGGGATTCTCGAAATTCTTCGGCGTTACAACATCGATACGGCGGGCAAACACTGCGTGGTCGTCGGGCGATCCAATATCGTCGGTACGCCGATCAGCATCCTGCTTTCGAGGAAGGGGTATCCGGGCGATTGTACGGTTACGCTGACGCATTCCCGAACGGTCGATCTGCCCGGAGAGGTCGCCAAAGCGGATATCGTAGTCGCGGCAATTGGCATCCCCGAATTTGTAAAAGGCGAATGGATCAAGGAAGGGGCAGTCGTTATAGACGTCGGTATCAACCGCATCGCCGATCCCAGCAGAAAATCGGGCTCGCGCATCGTCGGCGACGTCGATTTTCCCGCGGCCGCACCGCGTTGCAGTTATATTACCCCTGTGCCGGGTGGCGTGGGGGCAATGACCGTTACCGCATTGATGCTCAATACATTGAAGGCGGCGAAGGGAGAAATTTATCCAAAATAATCCGGTCGGAATACCGCTTTCCGTCAAACAACTTATCACTGAAACATTAAATTCTGAAAACAACATGGCTCGACTGACTTCTTTTTCCAGACTGCTGATTGCGCTGGCGCTTGTGGCCGGCGTGTATTTTGCCGTCCGGACGTTTTTACCCAATCTGACTAAATCAGGAAGCGACAATTCTACAACTACCGAGCAGCCTCAGAGCGCGACCAAAGCGGAGGAAACTGCCCCTGTGACGTCGACGGCGCCACCTTCCAGCAATACGTTTACTTCCAACTTCAATTTTACCGCTCCTTTGCCGGTAAACGGAAGATTGAAAGGCGTGGTCGAATTGGGCGCTACGGGTTTCAACTCCTTTATCATCCGCATCGACGCGCAAAAAAACTGGAAACTCGAAAATTCTGAATTCGGCGCCAGTCTGGTGCATGAAAACATGGCTACCGACGAAGACGTTCGCCAGGGACTGAAACGCTACATCGCCAAAATGCTCGACTTCGGCGTACAAGGCAAGGATATTCACTTCGTGGTCAGTTCCGGCGCCGCCAAGGCAGAAGTTACGGAAAAGATTATCCGCGTACTTCGCACGATGAATTACTTCGTCAACATCGTAACGCCGCAGCAAGAAGCCCAGTATGCCTACCGTGCCGCCATCGGTTCCGGCTTCGAGGGCCGCGCTTTTGTGGTCGACATCGGCTCTGGCAATACCAAAATCGCCTACAAGCAAGGCGCCTGGATCACCGGAATCGAATGCCCGGGCGCCAAATACTATCAGAACGGGATGAACGATGCCCAGGTGTATCAGGAGGTAAAAGGCAAAGCCAATCAGGTGCCCGCCAGCCTCCGTCAGACCTGTTTCATTATCGGCGGCGTTCCGTTCGAACTGGCCGATCAGGTGCGCAAAGACAAAAAAGAGCGCTACACGCCGCTGATGTCGCCGGGCGCTTACCAGGCCAAAGGTGAAAAACAAAAGGCCGGACTCAATATTTACAAGGCCATCGCCGATGCCACCGGCTGTCAGCAGTTTGTGTTCGACTGGGATGCCAATTTTACGATCGGCTTCCTGTTGGGGCTATAATGTTCGTAGAATAGCATTCACGAGAAGAGGCTGTCTTGCAAATCTGACCACCCGGTAATCCTGGACAAATTTTCACGCAAAGCCGCAAAGCCCGCCAAGTGGCAAATTCTTTGCGCGCTTTGCGACTTTGCGTGAAACTTTATTTCTACGATTTTGGTCCGTTCCGACTTGTGAGACAGCCTCTTCGCATAATACCTTCTCCATCTTACCGCTGCATCTCCTTCTCTACCAATTGTTTGTACTGCCTCCCGATTGGGATGTGCACGGCGCCCAGCTCCAGTCCTTCCGCCGACCAGGCTGTAATTTTCTCTTTTGACACGATAAATGAGCGATGAACCCTGAAAAAACGATCGGGCGGCAAATGTTCTTCAAAGAACGTAATGCTTTGTTTTGTGGTGATTTTGCCCTTTTCGGTGACGAAACGCACGTAATCTTTCATGCTTTCGAGGTAAAGGATATCATCGAGCAGAATTTTGATCTGTTTGCGATCTGCCCTGACAAACAGAAAGGGCGGGCCGTCGTCATGCACGGCAGGCTGAACGGATAGAGCGCCTTTGGACACCCTTGCCTGAAATTTACCTACTGCTTTCAAAAAGCGATCGAATGTGATTGGCTTCAACAGGTAATCCGTCACATCCTGCTCGAAACCTTCCAGGGCAAATTCACGAAAAGCGGTGGTCAGAATTACTTCCGGGCGGCGGCGCAGCGATTGCAAAAACTCAAGCCCCGTAAGTCCCGGCATTTGAATATCCAGAAAAAGCAGGTCGATTTTTCGGGTTTGCAAGAACTCGAAGGCTTTCACCGGGTTCGTGAATTTACCGGCGATCGCGAAACCTTCCAGTCGGCCGAGGTAGTTAGCGATGATATCGGTTGCAATGGGCTCGTCGTCGACGATCAGGCATTGATAGCTCATCAGAAGTCGATTTGAAGTGCTATAAGGTAGTTTTCCTTACCCTGGATTTTCTGCAGGCGATGTTTTTCCGGATAAAGTAGATGTAGTCTTTTTTCCACGTTTTTCAATCCCAGGCCCTTGGCGCTGCGCAGGTGCGTCAGGGTAGGAGAGGGGGCGGGGAAATGGCTGTTTTCCACTTGAAAATACAAGCTCCTGTGTTTTTTATAAAGGTCAATTTTGATCCGGATACGTTCGCCGCTGGCTGTCGAGGCGTGTTTGAAAGCGTTTTCCACAAAGGGCAACAGGATGAGGGGGGCGATGTAGCAATCGCCGGGGATTTGAGTCGACTGGATTTGCAGGTCGAGGCGTTCGGCGCTATACCGCAGACGCTCCAGGGAGATATACTGTTCAATCAGGTCCCATTCTTTGTAAACGGGGATTTTTTCATCGCTGCATTCATACAAGATAAAATCAAGCAAGCCGCTGATTTTCAAGATGTAATCGCCGGTGTGCGGCGATTGCTGAAGGGCCAGCCCGTAAAGGTTGTTCAAGGTGTTGAACAAAAAGTGCGGATGTATCTGGGCCCGGAGAAATTGTAGTTCCGCATCCCGTTTTTCTCCGCTCAATTGTTGTGTAAGGCGGTCTTTCCGGTCCCAATCATGTATGATTTTCAGGCATACGCCCAGGGCGATGACGCTATAGTCCCGAATCAGGTTTTTGGAAAACTTGGCCAGGGGCATGCGAATGTCCTCCTGATAAAAAAACATGTAGTACCAATGGGTCCACTCCAGCCGGAATAGCAGAACCAGCAGGCAAATGCCACCCATAAGCAGCCAAAACAAGGCTTTACGTTGTCGCCACAGCAGTCGGGGCACCAACACATACGCAATTAAATAAAAAGGAAGCGCAATGACCGGCAGATACCAGATCGTCTGCCGGAACAACTCCTGCTTGTCGTCGTAATGCGGCCAATTAGCCACTATTTCTATCGCGGCGTAGGCAGACCAGAGCAGGATGTGCAGCAGTAAGCGTCGAAAATGCATGAGCCAAAGATAATCAGGCCTTTAAGGAGTTTAAGTCATCGGCGACAGACGACCCGTTTCGTCGCCGAACGGCGCCCTCTTGTCGCCCAATACCAGGCGTCGCCGAACTCATGGTTTTTATTTGCAGGAACTTCTACTCAGTCAAAATTTTCTTAACTGGTTTTTCAAACTCTGAAAACTTGCCCCATTGCTCATTAAAAAATTCAGTTCATGACAAAAGTGCTTTCATACGCCACAATCTTTCTGATGCTCTGTTTATGGTATTGCTGCAACAGCCCGTCAGCACCCACGAAACAGCCGAAAACTGCTTCAACCGCTCAATTGCCGGAGATCGGCGGGCCATTTGAAAACCGGGAATTCTTTTTCATCGGTATGCCCGACCACATCGACGCGGTAGATACCAGCGCGGGCTGGACGCAGCCGGGCGCGCAAAAGCTCGTGATTTCCGGCACGATTTACCATCGCGACGGGCGCGCGCCGGCGCCGGGTGTAATCCTGTATTATTATCACACCGACAAAAAAGGCGTTTACGCGGACAGAGAAGGTCTCGACCGGCGGGTTGTCCGGCACGGATACCTTCGCGGCTGGGTCAAATCGGATGAGAACGGCAGGTATGCCATCTACACTTCGCGTCCTGCGCCTTATCCCGGCTCGGAACAAGCGGCTCATATTCACCCGGCGATCAAAGAGCCCTGCATCAACCAGCCGTACTACATCGATGAGTTTGTCTTCGACGACGACAGGTTTCTCACCTCGGCGCAACGCAAACGGATGGAAAACAGGGGAGGGAGCGGCATTTTAAGGGTCTCGACAAAAGGCGATATTCAAATAGCGCGGCACGACATCGTATTGGGTCTGAACATTCCCGATCATCCGGCAGCACACCTGAAAAACGCTTCCGGGCTTGAAATTGGGCACGACCAGCCCTCTTTTATGCCTTTTCATGCCTACGGTCCGGATAAAGGGTCGAGGGCTTGCCCGGTTTGCAAATATGGCCGCAACCAGGGGATTTTGTACTTCGTAGGCAATCAGCCCGACTGGCCGGATATCAGGAAGTGGTTGCTTTTTCTCGACCAGGCCTGCCTGCAGCGCAACGGGGACTTGATCGCTTATTTCATCTACGGCAATGACAACGCTTACGATGCTGCAAAGCGACGCAACGAACTGGAAGCGTTGGGCAAGGAACTCGGGCTTCAAAAGATAGCATTAACGTATGTTCCTTCTTTTTCAGACACGGAAAGCGAAGTGCATCGGAGCAAAGTTCCGCAGGACACATTCAACACTTTTGTCGTGTATCGCAATCGGAGGATCGTGGATAGTTTTACCGGGTTGAAAGCCACGGAGCAAAATTTCCAGGCATTGCTGCGCTCACTGGAGCGGGTCGGATCAGAAGAGTGAAGAGCGGGTCGGGTCGGCGGGCCCTGCCCAAAAACGAAAGCGGCTGCCCCGAATGGAGCAGCCGCTTTACCTATTGTGTTTGTTTGTGAGGATCAGTTCAGTTTGAACGCGCCTTTGCCGACGAGGTAGCCTTTGTTGTAGATTTCAACATTGTACTTGCCCTTGACGAAGTTTTGGCCCGGCTGCCAGTAACCGCACACGTCGGTTTCCTGGTTGTTGTAGTTGGTGGTCGCCGTAGTGGTGTAACGAACGTCGGATTCGTTGCGTTTGTCGGTTGCAACGCCCGAGCCCAGGCTTTCGATGGCCAGCGGAGCGCCGGTCGGGTCGATGATGCGCAGGTAGAAGGTTTCTTCACCGGCGGGCGTTACTTCGTTGGCCTCGGTGTGGAAGCAGATTTTCAGCTTATCCACGTTTTTGGCTTTCGAACGGCTTTTTTCTTTGCCGCCGCTGGTCACTTTGACCGTCGAAACCTGCACGTTGCTCACCTTGATGGCGGAAGCGATATCCACTTTTTTACCCAGTGCATTGCGTTCCGTTTCGATCTGGGTTTTTTCGGAAATCAAAGCGGCTTTGGCCGAAGATTCCTGATCGAGGCGGGCCTGGGTTTCGGTAAGCGAAGTATTGAGGGTCTGGTTTTCAGAAGTGAGTTGGGTGTTGGCTTCTGTCAGGATTCCGATTTCCTGCTTGAGTTTGTCGATCTCGGCGAGGAATTCTTTTTTCTGGCGCTGCAGCGAAGCCATACCGTTGCGGTAGTCTTTGTTGTCGCGGATCAGCTGTTCGACCTGGGCTTTCTGATCGGCCAGTTCTTTCAGTTGCTCGTTGATTTTATTGTCCAGTTCGGCGTTGATGCCTTTTTGTTGTTCCAGTTGGGCAACGGCATCTTTGTACTGGGTATCGAGTTCGGTGTAGGCTGCGCGTTGTTCGGTGAGTTCGAGCGTAGCGGATTCGAGTTGCTGACCGGTGCGGTATTTGCTGATCAATAGACCGATCAGGGCGACGAGGAGCACAGCGATGGCGACACCGGCCATCGTGAGCATACGTTTCGAGTTGTTGCCCTCGTTGTTGGAACCGTAAGGAGTGGGGTTGGTCGGCGGATTGAAATTAGTGGGAGTGCTCATAATGTTAAAAAAAGAAAGGTTTAACGTTTTAAATAATGATGTTGATCTGGCATCATAGGCAACCCTTCAGTCGTGTTGGTTTCGTTTTTTCGTTAATGATGACGCAAGGCGCGTTGAAAGACCCGCATTAAACCGAGAAGCCCCGGGCTTTATTGCATTTTCAGATATACTCGATAAAAAAAATTACATCAATTTTGATACAAATAATTGATTTTCAGGACGAATCCTGCAATTGGTTTTTTGAAAATAATTTCGGCAAAACCCCGCTGCGCGGAAGTTCCTACCTTTGCAGCGGACATTTTTGTTTCCCAAATACAAACGCTGTTTACGCATGTCGGTATTCGATTCATACGATTTGTTTAATATCCTGTTCCTCGATATCGAAACGGTGCCTTCCGTTCGGGAGTTCGACGAATTATCGGAGGAAATGCAGGAACTCTGGGCGATCAAAAGCAAATCACTGCTCCGCAATTACGAAGGAGAACTGGAATTTGATCAACTGGCCGAGTTGTTCGGGTCCAGGGCCGGCATCTACGCCGAATTCGGCAAAATCGTTTGCGTATCGGTGGGTTTTCTGACCCGCTCGCCCGATGGGGGCACGCCTTTGCTGCGCCTCAAATCATTCGCCAGTCACTCCGAGGCCCATCTGCTCGAAGATTTCAGCGAATTGCTCAGCAAGCGGCCCAATTTTGCCCTCTGCGGCCACAATATCAAGGAGTTCGATATCCCGTATCTCTGCCGGCGCATGATGATCAACCAGTTGCCTTTGCCAGCCATGCTCGACATCGCCGGCAAGAAGCCCTGGGAGGTCAAACACCTGCTCGATACCATGGAGATGTGGAAATTTGGCGATTCCAAGAGTTTTACCTCCCTCCGTCTTTTGGCGGCCGTGTTCGACCTGCCTTCGCCCAAAGACGATATTGCAGGCGGCGACGTGGCCTCGGTGTATTGGGACGACCGCGACCTCGACCGCATCGCCACTTATTGTGAAAAAGACGTGCTGGCCACCGTCCAGCTTTTTTTACGCATGAAACGACTACCCATTCTCGGTTCCGAGCAGGTAGTTGTCGTTCGTTGAACTAAAATCAACTCATCTTACTGTGAAAGAACATCTTATAGCGCCATCCGTACTGGCCGCCGATTTTACCCGATTGGCCGAAGAGATAGAGATGGTCAATCGAAGCGAAGCCGACTGGTTTCACCTGGACGTGATGGACGGCCGCTTTGTTCCCAACATCACTTTCGGCATGTTTATCGTCGAAGCGATCGGCAAACTGGCCCGCAAACCGCTCGACGTCCACCTTATGATCGTGGAACCGGAAAAGTACATCGACGGTTTCCGGAAAGCGGGCGCCGAAGTCATTACGGTTCACTACGAAGCCTGTCCGCACCTGCACCGCACCATCCATCAGATTAAGGAAACGGGAGCGAAGGCCGGCGTGGCGCTCAATCCTCACACCTCGGTTGAACTGCTCCGCGATGTGATCGAAGAGGTGGATCTGGTGTGTCTGATGTCGGTCAATCCGGGTTTTGGCGGGCAAAAATTCATCCACAACAGTCTGGCCAAAACCCGCCAGCTGCGCCAGATGATTCTGGATACCCATTCGAATGCCATGATCGAGATCGACGGCGGCGTGGGTTTGCAGAATGCAGAAGTACTCCTGCAGGCTGGCGCCGACGTGCTGGTCGCAGGAAGCAGTGTGTTTGGAGCAAAAGACCCCATCGCAACGATCGGGGCACTTAAAGCGTTTAAATCTGTCGTATTGTAATGACAGCATTTTCAGGAGCATGAAAAAAATCGACCGGCTCTTGTTCCGGAGTTTTCTGGGACCCTTTGTGGTAGCGTTCGGCATTGCGCTGTTCGTGCTGGTCATGCAATTTCTGTGGTTATACATCGACGAGATCGCGGGCAAGGGGGTAAGCGTACTGGTGCTCTTCGAACTGATCGGGTATCTCTCCATCTCTACCTTTCCCATGGCTTTGCCCATTGCCGTGCTGATTTCATCCGTTATGGTAATGGGTAATCTGGCGGAGCGCTACGAATTGTCGAGCATGAAATCGGCAGGGGTCTCCTTATTGCGGGTTATGCGGGCCCTGATTTTTTGCGCTGCAGGCATTGCCCTGTTTTCCTATGCCTGCTCCGATTTTTTGATCCCGATTTCCAACCTGAAATTTAAATCCCGCTTGTACGACATTCGGCGCGCAAAGCCCGCACTGACCCTTGAAAAAGGGGTTTTTAATGAAGATTTTCGGCAGTTTGTGATTCGTATCGGCGACAAAGAGAAAGACGGCGAAACGATCAAAGACGTATTGATCGAAGATCAAAGCAATGTACAGAAGGTCAAGTTCAGTCAAATTCTGGCCGACAGCGGACAAATGTTTACCTCTCGCGACGGGCGTTATTTCGTTATGCACCTGTTCGAAGGCAACCAATACCAGGAGCCGCAAACCCAGGCCGGAACGGGGTCCCGCCAGAAATATCCGTTCATCCGTACCCATTTCGAATCCTGGACCAAGGTGTGGGATATGAAAGAGTTTGAACTAAATGCAACGGATGAAGACCGTTTCAAAACCCAACGCGCCATGCTCAGCATGAAGCAACTGCGTCAGAACGTGGATTCTCTGAAACGCGGAATGGATGAAACGCGCCAGTTTTTGGCCAACGATCTGATGAACAACCTCAAAAGGCAACCAACAAAACCGGTGCAAACCACGCCGCAAAAGGATACCTCCTCCACAAAATCCGATCGGATTGCCGGCCGGCTCAATCCCAGGACGGAACAGCAAAAAATTGCCGGCAGCGCTTTGCCCTTGCCCGATCCGTATGCGCGTTTGCCCAAACAGGAACTCGGCAAACCTTTGGCGCAATATGGCAGTTTTGATGAAACTTTTCGGGAGGCTGATCGGCCGGCGTTGATTCGGGAGGCACATGCCCGGGCAGGCACCCTGAAAACCAGCCTCGATACCCGCAAAAGCCAGATTGAAAGTCGCCGGAAAGAAGCCGCCAAAACGGGGTATGAACTGTACACCAAGTACAGTTTTGCGCTGGTTTGTTTTATTTTTCTCTTCATTGGCGCACCGATGGGCGCCATTATCCGTAAAGGCGGCTTCGGTTATCCGATCCTGGTTTCCATCATTTTCTTTGTGTTGTTCATTATGCTGACCATCCTGTGCCGGAAGTTGTCGGATCGTTTCGTGCTTACGCCCTTCTGGGCAGCGATGGTTCCCTGTCTGTTGCTTGCGCCTTTGGCTGCTTTTCTTACCCGAAAGGGAATGAACGACTCGCAAATGTTCAATACCGACCGCTTCGACCGCTTTGTCTATCGCTTGCGTTCGCGTTTCTCCCGCCAACAAAATACATCCGTGCCGTCATGAAAAGAGTGTGGGTCAATCCCTGGTTTGTGCTGCCTGTCGGATTGTTTTTCATTGCTGCAATGATCCTGGCTGCCGTTACGCCATATGGTCATGAAATCGTTTACCTCAACGACTGGCGTGAGGGCTGGTTAAACCCTTTTTTCCGGCGGGTGACCCACCTGGGCGAAGCGCCGGCGTTTATCGTGGCCGGGCTGGCGGCCTTGTTCTGGCAGTACCGCTTCACTGTGCTGATCGCCCTTGTCGGGCTGTTTACGTCGCCACTGGTATATACTTTGAAAGATAAAATCGGAACCGACCGGCCGAAGACTTATTTTGAAAAAACGGGCATGAGCGAAGCGGTTGTCGTGGTGCCGGAAGAACGACTGAATTCGGGCCGAACCAGTTTCCCTTCGGGGCACACAACGGCGGCCTTTGCTTTGTATGGCCTTTTGTCGCTGATGCTCGATCCGCGCGTGCGCCAGTGGGGACTCCTGCTGGCCATTTTGGCGATCACGGTCGGGTTTTCGCGTATTTATCTCGTCCAGCATTTTTTACGCGACGTGCTGGGCGGCGCAGTGCTCGGCCTGATACTGGCCTGGCTGGTTTGGCAATTGGGACAATCGGCGTTTTTTCAGCGTGCGCGCTGGCTCGACGGCGGCTTGTCGAGGCGCTGATTTGCGGTACTTTTGTTGCGCTACCGTTTCAAATCTCTACTTTTGCGGCCATTTTTCAATTATGATAGTATTGCGTAGAATTTGGGCTATTTGGGGCGTGTTCCTGTTTCTTCTGATGATGACATTGGGGGTGCCCGTACTGATTTTCAACATGATCATTACGCCCGGACCGCGTGCCTTGCGCCGAAACATCCGGTTTTTGCACCATGTTTTCACCCCTGTTTTTCTAACCCTGGTCGGCATTCGGCTTCGGGTAGAAGGCCGCCAACACCTCAATCCGGCTCAATCGTACGTGATCGTTGCCAATCACCAAACGGCGCTGGATTTTATCGTACACGCCCATGCCTTTCCCGGTGTATTCCGTTTTTTGGCGAAACAGGAATTGCAGCGGATTCCCGTCTTTGGTTGGGTCGTAAAAAAGATGTGTCTGACCGTCGACCGCCGGAATGCCATGAGCCGTGCGCGCAGCGTAGTCGAGTTAAAAAATCAACTGGCCGAGGGCTGGAGCATTTTTATTTATCCGGAAGGCGGGCGCAACAGAACCGAGGAGCCCCTTGCGCCGTTTTTTGACGGTGCTTTCCGGATCGCCATTCAAACCAAAGCGCCGATCGCGATTCAAACGGCGGTCAACATTCGTCAGATTATGGCTTCCGCACGTTCTGTTGATCTGTGGCCGGGTAGCGTCCGAATCGTCTGGAGCGAACCTATTGAAACGAAAAACCTTGGACCGGACGATATTCCGGCGCTTAAGGAAGAAATCCGGCGTCGTATGTTGTCTCATTTAAATCCAGGCGCCTAAATTCATTGATTATCAGTAACAACTACCTGTTATGGATTACAAAAAAAGTGTTCTCGAAACCATTGGCCGCACCCCCCTCGTGCAACTGAACAAGGTTACATCGGGTATTCAGGCCCTGGTTTTAGGCAAAGTGGAGACCTTCAATCCCGGCCATTCCATCAAAGATCGTATGGCCGTCAAGATGATCGACGATGCCGAGGCGCGCGGCGATCTCAAACCAGGCGGCACCATCATCGAATGTACCTCCGGCAATACGGGTATGGGGCTTGCGCTGGTGGGCTGTGTGCGCGGGTACCACTGCATTTTCACGACGACCGACAAGCAAAGCAAGGAAAAAGTCGATATGCTGAAAGCGCTCGGCGCCGAGGTGATCGTTTGCCCAACCAACGTGGAACCCGAAGACCCGCGTTCGTATTATTCCGTGGCGCGCCGGCTGAGCACGGAGATTCCCAACTCGTTCTGGTGCAACCAGTACGACAATCTTTCCAACCGCCAGGCGCACTACGAAAGCACCGGCCCGGAAATTTGGGAGCAGACGGACGGCAAAATCACACACCTTGTCGTCGGGGTGGGTACGGGCGGAACGGTATCGGGTGTGGCGCGTTACCTCAAGGAAAAAAATCCGAATATCCAGATCTGGGGCGCCGATACGTATGGCTCGGTATTCAAAAAATACCACGAAACCGGGGTGTTCGATCCCAAAGAAATTTACCCGTACATCACGGAAGGCATCGGAGAGGATATTCTGCCGGAAAATGTCGATTTCTCAGTGATCGACCGGTTTGAAAAAGTCACGGATAAAGATGCCGCTGTGTGGGCCCGGCGCCTGGCCCGCGAAGAAGGGTTGTTGCTGGGCTATTCGGCAGGCAGTGCCTTCGGCGCTTTATGGCAGTTGCGCGCCAACCTCAAGCCGGAAGATGTGGTGGTGGTAATCTTTCACGACCACGGCAGCCGTTATGTAGGTAAAATTTACAACGACGACTGGATGCGCGAACGAGGTTTCCTCGACGACGAATTGAAAGTCAGCGATTTGCTGGCCCGCAAAAAAGACCGGCTTTTTATTTCTTGTCAGGCCGGCGACACTGTCCGTAGCGCTTTTAATACCATGAAATCGCACGATATCAGCCAGATGCCGGTCATGGATGGGGAGAATATCGTTGGGTCGATCACCGAAACCCAGGTGTTGCGCTTTTTGCTGGAAAACCCGATGGGGCACTCCGAAAGCCCTGTGACCGAAGTTATGGGAGAGGCTTTCCCGGTGGTCAAGGATGATATGCCGATCAGCCAGCTCAATCGTTTTATCAGCAAGGAATTTCCGGCTGTTGTCGCCAAAGACCGCACCGGCAGCTTGCATATCGTGACGCAGTATGATTTGATTCGGGCAATTTGATGGGGGGAAAAGGTTGATAAGGGTTGATAGGGTTTATAAAAAAAGGGTTATTGCTGCTCTCAGGATATTAAACGCAAATACCGAGAGCAGCAATAACCCTTTTTTTATAAACCCTATAAACCTCATCAACCCTCATCAACCCTACTTCACCATTTGCCCGTTTTTCATCTTCATTGCAATTACCCTGATTTTCAGGATATTTTGAAGCGGGTTGTCGCTCAGCACCAGGAAACTGGCTTCGTAGCCTTCGTCCAGTTTGCCGATTTTGCGTTTGGGGAAGATTGCTTTGGGGGTGGTTTCGCAGAGGATTCTCATGATCTGGAGATTGGAGAGCGAGCCCAGTTGGTACCAGTAATTCAGCTCGTTGCGCATGGTGCGCTGGGGATCGTCGGAGCCAATGGCGACGGGGACGCCGGCTTCGACCAGGCGGCGGAGGGTTTTGCCCTGATATTCCTGAACGGCTGTGCGATTGGCGGCGCCTTGTGCGTGTGAGAAAAGCGGAATGACCACGGTTTTCTTCTTCGCCATTTTTTTCAGGTCATCCTCGCTGAGTTCGAAGGCTTTGGTATCGCCGTTGCCGTCCCAATTGTTGCCGGGCAGGTTGGCGAATCCATCGACGCCGATTTTGATACCGGTGCGCACGTCGTCGGCATTGAGCACGTATGCGAATACCCGCAGGTCGCTTTTGTGGGCCTTTTTGACGACGGCTTTGGCCACGTCTTCGCTCAGGCCGAAACCTTCTTTGCCGCCGTTTTTGTTCACATCGAGCAAATAGATGGTAATGACGGCCGGTTTTTGGGCCTTGATTTTTTCCCAGTTTTGGTCGAGGGCCGTTTTGTTGTCGATAAACCAGTAGGCATCGCCCAACAATGTATGATCGATTGTCTTCAGGACTTCATAGCGCTCGGCGATCATTTTCGGCGTTTTAAGGCCTTGTGCGGGGCCTTCGTAGCGGGTAAACGGTTGCCCGAAAGTGCAGGTGATACCACCGTTGGCGAAGGTAGCATCAGGTTCGCCGCTGCGATTGACGTCGTTTTGAACCGCTTCCCGGCCCATTTTGGAATTACTCAGGGTCTGGAGATAAAACACCCCTTCTTCGCGGTACGATTTCAATACCTGGGGCGCCGTGGGATTGCCGGCCACACTGCCCACATTGGCATCGCCGACGGGCGGTACGACCCAGCGGCCGTCGAGATTGACCACCGAATCGATTTTGGCCGGCGCTTTACGGGTCAGATTACCGCCCACCACGTACCAGGTGCCCTGAACAAAGTCGGTGCCGTTGAACCACTGACCGTTTTTGAATTCGTACGTTTTTTGGCCGGTCATGGCGGGGATCAGAATGATCAAACCGAGCAGTGCAAGTATCGTTTTTTTCATGGGAAGAAGATTCAATTTAAAAAAATGGCTAAAACGCCGGCAAAAGTAGGCCTACTGCCGGCATTTTACGGGCAGTTAACAAAGCGTTTGGCTGTGCGCCCCGATTTGCTTATTCGTCGACGCCGGGTGTGTTAGGCTCTTCGTAATTGATGCGGCCGTCCCAGTACTTCATATTGCGCATGATGAACTTTTGTTTGCGCCTGGCTTCCTTGTTCGGGTTGGCCACGGAATAAATAAAGGGATTCCGAATGCAGGAGGCCAGCAGCGCCGCTTCATTGACGCTTAGTTTGCTGGCCGGTTTTTTGAAAAAATGCTGCGCTGCCGCTTCCGCGCCATAAATACCGTCGCCGAACTCGATGGAGTTGAGGTAAACGGTCATGATCCGTTTTTTACTCCAGACGACTTCGATCAAAAAAGTGAAATACACTTCCAGGCCCTTGCGCAGCCAGCTTCGATTGGGCCAGAGGAACACGTTTTTGGCGGTTTGCTGGCTGATCGTGCTGGCCCCCAGTTTGCGCTTGTGTGTCTTATTGTGCTCGTAGGCTTTTTCAATGGCTTGAAAATCAAAGCCTTCGTGTTCGAGGAAGAGTTGATCTTCGGCACAAACAACGGCCAGTTGGAGGTTGGGCGATATTTGGTCGAGCGGAACCCAGTCTCGTTTCCAGGTCAATTCACGTTTGGCGTCGCCGATTTGTTCGGCGCTTCGGATAAACATGAGCGGCGTGGCCGGCACAGGCAGGAAGCTGTACAAAATTACGCTTCCGATGCTCAGGCCGAAAAACCAGAGCATGAGGCGGAAAGCGAGTTTGCGGAACCAGCGCCCCCAAAGCAGGCGGCCGCGTTCATCCTGAGGAATGCCGCGATACCAGCGACGGAGCAGGCTTTTGATCATTTGCACGGGACAAGATGGGTGTTTTACCCCGCAAAAATATTAGAAACCTTCGGCCCCTTCGTTGCTGGTATTGGTGTTTTTGCGTTTGAACAACGAAACGTCGAATTTGCCGAAACGATAGGAGAAGTTGAGACGGACCAATTGCGGATCGCGACGACGCCAGGTATCCTGGATAAACTCATCCGATTCGGTATGCGCACCCGTGCGGCGCGAGCGGAAAATATCCTGCATACTCAGCGTAATACTTGCCGTACGTTTCCAGAGGTCTTTTCGTACCGACAGATCGACGAACCAGTAGGGAAGGGAATAGCCCTGGGCAGTAGAGCTCGAACCGCCGTAAAAACCGCCACGACCACCGCCGCCGCCACGACCGCCGCCGCCGCCGCCACTGTCGAATGCATAGGCCGTGCGGCTTTGATATTCGCCGGATACCTGTACCGTAAAGTTTTGGGGTAGTTTCAGGTTGACATTTTCTTTGACAAACCAGCTGAATTGTTCCGTTTTCAGTTCGGACTCCACATTTGTGGCATTGACGATCGAGTTGTACACATTAATATTGGTCGTCAGTTCGAGTTTTTTCCAAACCGTGTTTTTTACGGTCAATTCGACGCCGTACGCCGTGCTGGAATTGGCATTGCGGAAGGTAGAAACCACCGCTTCGCGGCCAATCACGGGGTTGTACTCGGTATATTGGTAGCGCGTAATCAGGTCGGTTGCGTATTTGTAGTAGGTGGAAAGGAGCATGTTGTGTCCTTTCGCGAAGATGTTCTGGTACTGCAGTTCGAGCGAATTGGTGAATTCGGGCCGAAGCGCCGGGTTGCCGAACGATACGATAAGCGAGTCGGAAAAATCCGGGAAAGGAATCAGCTGGAAAAAGTTCGGGCGGTTGATCCGGCGGGTAAAACTCAACTGGAGATTGTCTTCGTCGTTCAGTTTGTAGGTCAGAAATACGCTGGGGAACAGGCTGAGCGGGTAATTATTGACGAAACTGGTGTCTTCATTCGGCAGATCGCCGGTGTAGAATGAGGTTTCTGCCCGCAAACCCAGTTGATACCCCCAGGTCGGATAAGAGTGGCTGAACGTGCTATAAGCCGCGTAAACCTGATCGAGGTATTCATAGTTGTCGGCATAGCCGGGAATACGGATAAAGTCGCCGGTGGTGTTGTCGAAGTTAAAATTGGCGTTGTTGCTGGTGTATTGCCGGATGGCTGCGCGGCCGCCAGCCTCGATTTTCATGCTGGAATTGAGTGGGGAGGTAAAGTCGGTTTGGGCGGTATAATAATAGTTTTGCCCTTCGTTCTCCTGGCGTTGGCGGGTATCGTAGGTAGCATACTGGGTGTTGAAATTACCGTCGCCTTCCGAGCGGCTTCCGTTGAAGTTCATATCGGCCGTCCATTCCTTGCCTTCTTTGGGGAACAGGTGTTTGAAGGCGATCTGCCCGCCCAGGTTTTGCCACTGGCGTTTGCTGGCGGAAAGGCGGGTGGCATCGGAAGCGCGCAAATAGTTTTCATACACTGTATCGGTGTGAATGCTGATCTCGTCTTCAGATTCATGCTGCCCGCGATTGTAGTTTGCGCTGACAGTCAGGGTGTTGCGATTGCTGATAAACCAGTCGAGCCCGGCCCGGCCGCCAGTGAAGAAGCCATCGTTCTGGTTGTCGGAGCTTTGCAATACGTTGGTTCTGGGCGTGCCGAAAAGGTTGATCCGGTCGGTTTCGCCGGTGCCCAGGTTTCGGCGCATATTCAGGTTACCACCGAGAAATGCGTTGAGTTTGCCTTCGCGCGCATTGATGTCGCCGCCGAGATTGACACGGCCGCGCATGTCGACGCCAGCCCGCACAGAACCGTTGTAGCCAATACGGCGGTTTTTCTTCAAAACAATATTGACAATACCGGCGCCGCCACCCGATGCGTCGTATTTGGCGGAAGGATTGGTGATGACCTCCACGTTGTCGATGGCATCGGCGGGAATCTGGTCCATGGTAAGGGTAGTGGGGCGCCCGTCGACAAAGATTTGCGGCGCGGAATTGCGAAGCGTGACGTTGCCGTCGATATCCACGGCCAGCGAAGGCACGTTTTTCAAGGCATCCTCCGCCGTGCCGCCTGCTGCGATAGCGTTCTGGTCGACGCGATAGATTTTTTTATCCAGCGCCAGCTGGAAACCGCCGGCCTCACCTTGTACCGTCACTTCTCTGAGCACCTGGTCGGAAAAACTAAGGCGGATGTTGCCGAGGTCTTTGTCAAGTTTGCCAGCCATGCCTTCCATTCCACCGCCACCGCCATTGGGCCGGCCGGTGATGCCGAATGTTACCTTTTTTTCAACGGTTGCGTAGCCCATGTAGCTGACTTTGAGGTTGAATTCACCCCGTATCGGCAGGTTTTCCAGGCTGAAATCGCCGTTGTCTTCCGTCAATTGGCCGGCGATCAGGCGTTGTTCCATTTTTTTCGTCGCCGTATCAAAAACCATCCCGGTCAGTTGTACCGTGGCATATCCGAGGCCTTTGCCGGTAGCATCGTCGATCACACGACCGTAAAAGCGACCGATATTCATTTGTTGACCGCCATTGGGCCGACCGCCTTGCGGATTTTGCGACAGTAGCATGTACGGGAAAAACAAAATGAACAGCGGCATCCACAGGAGTTGGGATGCTTTGATACTTGTGCAGCGGTATTTCATGGAAATTCAAAAATGATTGATAAACTGACTGTAATCGCCCATTTAAGGGACAAAAAACTGCGGACTCCAACCCTCCCGGGTTGAAGTCCGCAAAGGAACAGCTTAAAACTTGAGCCATAAGAGTCTGTTCGACTATTAGGACTTCATTAAGCGTCAAACGGTAAAAAACACGACTGAACGGGAATTTACCGCATCAATGTTACATCGCCTTTGAACAATTCGGTGGAGCCGTCCAGATACCTGACTTCCACCACATAAACATACACGCCGGGATTCAAATCCTGGCCCCGATAGCGCCCGTCCCAGCCTATGCCGGGGGCATTGGGCGCCAGATCGATGCCTTCATACAGACAGGAACCCCAGCGGTCATACACCCTCAGGAAATTGACGTTGGCGACTTCAGGGCCAGCAAAAACCGTCAAAACGCCGTTGGCGCCGGCGCCGGGCCGGATGATGTTGGGTACAAATACGCGGCCTTTGCGGTTGATGCGGACAACAATCTCGTCCTCCGCTACACAACCGCGTTCATCCATGATGAATAGATTGTAAATCGTACTGCGCTCGGGTTTTGACCAGGTCGTCGATAATCCCGGTGTCATCAGGCCGCTCACAGGCGTCCAAAGCAGGGAATCGAGAAACAAGGCATTGGTTACACCGATCAACAATACGCTGTCGCCGTAGTGAATGGTTGTGTCGGGACCCAGGTTGAGTGTGAGCAACATGGCCTCCGGAACCTCCACGCTGTCGGTTCGTTCACAACCGTTGGCGTCGGTAGTGATCAGCAGATACGGGCCGGCCGGCAGGTCTTCCACCGTTACAGGGAAATTACCGTCGCCGGTCACCGGATTGCCGCTCAATTGGAACGTGTAGGGGCTTACGCTGCCCGCAACGCCTGTAATGACCAACGAACCGTCGGTGTCGCCGGCGCAGGTGGGCGGCGCAGTGCTGAATTCCGTAAAGAACGGCGGCGGTGCGCTCAGGTTGAATGAGTCAACTGCCGTGCAACCTTCGTTGTCCGTCAAGGTGAGGGCATAGGTTCCTGTTGGGAGTTGTTCGAGCAATACGCCGGTATCTCCTGTACTCCAATCAACTGTAAATGGCGGAACACCGGCGCCTGGAATAACCTCGATGCTGCCGTCTTCGCTGAACGGGCAGCTGACTTGAAATCCGTTGTAATCCGACAGCATGCTGCCAAAACCGGGCTCATCCAGCGTGATCGTCGCAGTGCCGCTTGTCGGGCCGGGGCAATTAGGTTGTACGGATGAAAAGTTGGTCAACGTGTAAGTGGTCGTTGCCGTTACGTTAACCATTATAGTGGTATCGTTGAACACGTTGTTCAGAACGATCGGCGCCGGGCCTCCCGTCAGACTTAAATTGTAGGCGGTAGCGCCTTGCAGGTCGATAGACAGCGTAGCCGATTCGCCCGTGCACACGGTTTCCGTGCCGCTCAGTGCCGCGCTGGGCTGAAGAATATTGACCGTAGCCTGGCCCGTTACGTTACCGGGGCACCAGGCGTCCTGAACGGAGACCAGGGTATACACCAAAGGGTTCTGGATGTTATTTCCGGTCAGGTTGAAGGTGTTTTGCGGTGCAGTAATGGGGCTTTGATTCACATTGTTGTTGGCAAAAACAAACTGAAACGGCGCTGCTCCGGTAAACTGGATTTGGAACACCGCGCCTCCGCCGGCACAAACCGTCGTGTCGCCCGACAAGTTTGCCGTCGGGATAGCGTGGAACACCAGCGGAACTGCCTGCGATTCGGAGCGACAGGGGTCGTTGAGGTCTACCAGGCCGTTGCCGTCGGGGTTGCCGACCAGGGTTACGACGTAATAGGTTTGTTCCGTTACCATGTTGCTCTGGAAAGAGAAGCTTGGGGTAGCGCTGGTGCCGATGACCCCGTTCGGCAAATCGGCCGGGTCTTCGCAGAGCACGTACACGAGCACGTCGTCCGGATCCAAAGAAGGCGCGGTAGTCTGATTAATATTGATCGTTTCGCCCACGCAGGCATCCTGGGGTGCAGTGTCGAGTGCGCCTGCATCACTGATACAGAGGCACATAGAGACGCCGGAGTAGTCCGACGAGCAACCCGTGGCATTGGTCACCGTGAAGGAGAAGTCTTCGGTGGCGTCAAGGGTGATGGAGGTAAACGTGCTGTCGTTCAGGGTGCCGTCGAGCCCGCTTACCGTATACACCGGGTTGGGCGCACTGCCGTTACCGATCTGGAAAAGCACCGTGTATGTGTCGTTGGCGTAATCGCAAATTTGTATCACGTCCAGAATTGCCGGCGGCGGAATAACTTCTACGGTTGCATTGCCCGAAACAGTGCCCGTACAACCGAATACCGAGCTTATACTGACCAATTCGAAGGTCACCGTGTTGATCGGGATAACCTGGATGCCAAAGTTATTGCCCAGCGATATCTGAGGTGTCTGGTTGATGCCATTCGCCGAATAAATCAGTTGATAAGGCGCCCCGCCGGTCAGGTGAGCGACAAAAAACGTCGTGTCACCCGCACAAATTTGATCAAAACCATTCAGTTCTCCAGTCACCGGCGGATGCCACAATACAGCCGGTCCAACAGCGTACGACAGGCAGGGGTCGTTCAGGTCGATGCCGGCGCCAATGGCGTCGCCAGCCATCGCCACAATGTAGTACGGCACGTTTGGCGTGATCAAAGCGGCATTAAAAGTAAAGTCGGGCGTGGCGCTCGTATCGAGGTACTGCCAGCTGAGCGGATTGGGTGTGGTCACCAAAAAATACAGCAGGGTATCGTTGTTATCGAGGACTTCCCCGCTGACCGGCGTTGCACTGACGTCTTCGCCAAAACACAGATCCTGAGCAGTTTGGTCCATTGTGCCGGCTTCCGTAAGGCAATTGCAGACCGGGATGCCTCCTATAGAATCTTTCCCGCAGAGCCAGGCGTCGGTTACGATCACGACATACGGGTTGGGTACCGTGAGCGGGCCGCTGGTATAATGGCCGGTTGCCGGATCGTACGTGCCCGGTTGCAGACTGATATTGACCAAAGGCAGGTCGGCATTGATCACATCGAACTCGATGACGTAGGTTGAGTTGTCGGGCGAGCAATTGAGGTCGAAATTGACGATTTCAGGCGTAGGATGCACCGTTACCGTAGCCTGACCGCTCACCGAACCCGCACAGCCTGCCGAATCGGCAACCGCGGTCAGTATGTAAACGGTGGTGCTTGTAACCTGCGTAGCGATGCTGGATGTATTTTGGGTAGAAGTACCCGAATTGGCCGCGCCATTGATGGTGTAGGAATAGGTGAATGGCGCGGTACCGGTAAAATTCAGGCTTAGGTCGTGCGCTTCTCCCGGACAAATATCAAAACTGCCCGACAGCACTCCGCCTGGCGCAATTTTCCAGCGCACCGGGGCGCTGTTGGAAAGGGCATAACAGGGATCGTTGGGGTCGGGCGTTCCGTTTCCGGTGTTGTTACCGGCAATCGCGGTTACATAATAAGTCGTGCCTGGCTGGGTCACTCCGGGCTGGAACGCGAAGTTCGGTGTGGTATTGGTGGCCAGAATCGTGCCCAGCGGGAAACCCGGACTGGTGTGCAAAACGAATTCCAGGGCGTCGTTGGCCTGCAAAAACTGGTCGCCGTTGTGCAGGGCATTCAGTACACTGCCGGCACAGGCTTCCACAAGGGCGCCGTCCATGGTGCCGGCATTGGTCTGACAGGAACAGTTGGCAGTGCCGGTGTAAGTAGCTTGTCCGCAATCCAGCGCGTCTTCGAGAACAATATTGAATGCCGGCGTGGTGCTGGAGATCGGTATACTCGTAAACTGGTTGCCAAAAATAAAACCTGCCACGCCATTAATCACAAAAGGCGGCGTGCCGGTAAGCTCGAAACTGACGGTGTAGGTATTATTATCAAAATCGCAGTTCGTCGTTACATTGTTGATCTGAGGCAATGGGCTGACCGCGATTTGTGCCAGACTGCTGCCGGATACGGTACAACGCTGATCGCTGATCGTCACAATGCTGACTTCAACGCTGTCGGCAGGTTGAAGCGTCAGGACGTAAGGGTTCGTTCCGATGTTATTAATAACCGACTGAGGCACGCCATCGAGCGCGTACTCCAGGGTGAATGGCGCAATCCCGCTCAGGTCGACCGGCAGATCAAAACTCTCTCCCGCACAAATTTGCGCAACCGTATCGATCGTGGCGGTCGGCGGGGCATTGAATACGACCGGCGTCCCTTGCGCGACCGAAAGGCAGGGGTCGTTCAGGTCGATGGTGCCGTCGGGCAGCAAATTGCCTGCAATGGCGGAGATATAATACGTCGTCCCTGTCTGCATGGGCGGCACAAAACTGAATACCGGAGCGGTATTCCAGCCGTAAATTGTTCCCACCGGAGTGGCAGGGTTGGAATGCAGGATAAAACGCAGGGAGTCGTCGCCATCGAGTACTTCACCACCCAGATGGATCGCCGTCGCCGTTTGAAATTCACATACTTCAACAGTAGACAGGTTCATATCACCGGCATCGCTGACGCAATTGCAGCCTGCCACGCCGCTGACCGTTACGTTGCCGCAGTTGTTGGCGTCGCGGAAAACGAAGTTGTAACCCACTGCCTGCGAAATCGGTGTACTGGTAAATTGAGTACCCGTAAAACTGCCGCTGCCCGATACCAGCGTCAGCGGTAGCGTGGCCCCGATCACATCGAATGTGACGGTATAATTGTTCTGAACGGGGTTGCAATTGAAATCGAGGTTGGCGAACGACGGCGCATAATTGATCGTGATCTCCGCCGTGCCGTCCGGATCGCCGATACAGCCGGGTGATTCGACGCTTAATAATTCAAAAAACGTGGTCGTATTGGTCGAAACCGGAATAATGAACGGATCGTCGAACGTCGTGATTTGTGGCTGTACAGCCCCGTCCTGCGACCATACGACCGAAAAGGGCCCCGTTCCGGTAAAGTCGATAATTACCTCCGTCTGGGCGGAGTCGCAGAATGTCGCATCGCCGAGCATATCGGCGGTAGGTGGCGTGAACACAAACACCGTGGCCAGTCCGCTCACCGTGCCCGGACAATTGCTGTTGCTCACACTTTGCAACACGTAAAAGGTGCCGATATTGGGTTTTACCTTAAAAATATAAGGATTGGACGTGGTTGTGACGGAAGGCTGCGCCACGTTATTGATGGTTAATATAAACGTGTATGGCCCGTCGCCGGTAAACGTAACCAGTACGTCGAGGCTGTCGGAGCCGTTGGTGCAGGTCTGCCCGCCTCCGGAAATTGTTGCCGTTACGGGCGTTTCCACCTCTACCAGCGCTTGCCCGCTGGCTTGCCCGGCGCATCCGTTGGCGCTCACCGAGGTGAGTGCGAATGTGGTGGTCGCCAGAACGGGTACATTCCAGATGAACGGATTGGTTGACGCGGTATCGGTCCCGAGCGGGCTGCCATTGGCGGTGGCATTAAAAATAAAGGGGCCGGTTCCGGTAAAATTGATCGTCAGATCGACACTGCCCGGACCGCACAGAATCGCGCCACCGCTGCTCAGCGCGGCAGTGGGCGGCGGGGTTTCGATAAAAGTCAAAATGCCGCTCACTGTTCCTTCGCAATCGTTGTTGTGCAGACTGTCGAGCCGGATGATCGTCGTATCGGTTGGCGGAACAATGGGCAGGTTGTAATTTTTTATAGAATCGGGCACCGTAACGACCGGCTGCAACACGCCATTGATCGTGTAGAACAATTGGTAGGGGCCGGCGCCGGTAAATGTTACCGGTACGTTGACCGTCTGGCCGTTGCAATAAGGCAGGGTATCGGTCGGGATACTCGCCCCGGCGCCGGGCAATACTGCGACCTGTGCGCTGCCGGTTCCGGTGCTTGTACAACCGCTGGAGCCCACTTGAACCAGGGTATAAGTAGTTGATAATGAGGGCGTTACGGTGACAGTAAAAGGATCGGTGTTGGCGGTTTGGATACTGCCTGGTACGTTGTTGGCAGCCAGTTGGTAGGTATAGGGCGTGCTGCCGTTGTTGAAATTGATCGACAACTGGGTCGATTGGCCTGCGCAGAGGTTGCCGGAACCGGCCAGCGAGAGTATACCGGTTGGCGGCGCGACCACGGTGACCGAGGTAAAGGCATTGGGGCCGTTGCAATTGAGGTCGCTCAGGCCGCTCAGCACATAGTTGGTCGGTCCCGTCGGGCTCACGCTGATGGTAAACGGCGAATTGTCGGCCACGTAGTTTCCAAGGGGCAGTCCGTTGGCAAAAAGGTTGAAGTTCCAGGGCGCTGCACCGGTGAAATTGATGGTCATATTGGTGCTTTGGCCTGCACAAACCGGTTGCAGGGGCTCAAAACTGGCCGTCGGAGCCTCAAAAACATTGAGTGTGGTGCTTGCCGGCGTCGTGCACGTGCCATTCGGCGTAAAAGTCAGTTCGATCGCGCCCAGTTGACCGACCGGGTTGAAGTTGGTACCGGTAACTCCCGGGCCCGACCACGTACCTTGCAGGCCGGGTGGCGTGACCAATTGGCTCAAATTGTACAATCCGCTGTTCTGGCACAAATCGGCCGGGGAAAGTTCGGGCATCGGGCAGGGTACGTTAAAGCCCATGTAATTGGTAAAGGGCTGGCTGCAGTTGTCGGGTAAAGGCTCGACAATACCCACGACGTAGTAGGGCCCGCCGTTGCACATGTCTTCCGTTACGGTAAAAGTGAAGGGTAAAACCTGAATAGGCGGGGTGCCGCCACCACCGCCTCCGCCGCCGGGAAAGTTGGGGAAACCACAGCCGGCATTGCCATAAAACGTCGGGAAACCGGCATCGGTCACAAAAGCGCCGTCGCCCCCGACCAGATTGTTGGTGTTGTAGGTCGTGTTGTCGCTACAGCCGCAGCTGATGCTGACCGTGGTGCTGATACTGCCGCCACTTTGGGGGAACACGTCGCTGCCGGGACTGCACGAACTTTGCATGACGTAGATGACCGGCGACAAAGGGCAAAGCCCGCCGAAATTGTAATTGAAGTCGAAACTGGCACTCGGAAAAATCATGACCGGAACGCCGCCAGGCACCGATTGGCCGGGGCCAACGCCGATGACCGTTCCATTCGGACAAAAGGTCTGAATGCTCGCAATGGTGTTGGCCGAAGGTTGCTGCCAGCCGCAATCCGAGCCGATGTCGGAGCCTGAACCGTCAAAATCGACGCTCAGATCGTCGACATAGAAACCGCCGCCTGATAGGATGGCCATAAACTCGTTGTTTTCCTCCGTGCCGCAGGCATTGACAACCAGTCCCAGCGTTAGCGGACAACCTCCGGCGCAGGGATTCGGCGGCGTTGATTCGATCATAGAGCAGCCCAGCAAAGTGCCTTCGCCGTTGTAAGGATTGAAGTTGTTGGTCGTCCCGTAGTACCAGTTGACGCAGGAGCCGGGTTGTAACCCGCTGCCGGTAGCAGTGAGCGTAATCTGGTCGCCCGGACAAACTGTGCACGGTGTCAAGCCTGCCGCGCAGTCGGGCGAATTGAGAGTCGCCGTCTGGTTGAGGGTGGGGCAGGGTTGGGCGTTGGCTACTTGAAAGAGAACGCTCAAAAGCGCGGTAAAAAAAGCAGTGCGAACGAAGCGAAACATCATGAAGGATGCAGCGGGGGAGGCGAGTGATCTGAAAGAGTGGAAACTGATAAAAAATGCGGGCTCTAAGGTACTTCAATTTATGCTCACATCGCGCCATTGCGTGTTTTGTGCCGACGGCCGCCGGACAATTCTGTATGTTTGCCACACAAGTCGAACCTGCCGAAACATGCTCGCTCAGCTGCAAACCCAATTGCACGCCCGACAGGCTACCCTGGTCGCGGTGTCCAAAACCCATCCGCCGGAGCGGATCATGGACCTTTACCATCAGGGACAACGCATATTCGGAGAGAATCGCCCACAGGAAATGTTGGCCAAATACCAGGTGCTGCCCAAAGACATCGAGTGGCATCTTATCGGTCATCTGCAAACCAACAAAGTCAGGTTAATCGCGCCGTTTGTCCGTATGATTCACGCGGTCGACAGCCTGCGTTTGTTGCAAGAGATTGATAAACAGGCCCAAAAAAACAACCGTGTGATCGATTGTCTGCTTCAGTTCTATATTGCAGCCGAAGAGACCAAATTCGGTCTCGACGAACAGGAAGCCGCCGACTTGCTGCAAAGCCCGGAGTACCGCGCCATGCAACATGTGCGCCTTTGCGGCGTAATGGGTATGGCGACATTTACCGATGACCAGAACCAGGTCAGGCAGGAGTTCCGGCATTTACACGACATTTTCTTACGGCTGAAACAGCAATTTTTTGCCAACGAACCGGCTTTTCGCGAAATATCGATGGGCATGTCGGGCGATTGGACATTGGCCCTCGAAGAGGGTAGCACGATGGTGCGGATCGGCAGCCTGCTGTTTGGCGAACGCTCCGCATGATAGCCCTTCCAAATTTTACTTCTCCTATGCTGATACGACAATTCTGTTCCGTTTTTATCGCCCTGATACCTGTCCTGCTGACCGCCCGGGAGCCAATCCCGACACTGGAAAGCGAAGCATCGGCGCTGAGTTTTACAAACGGTCCGCTGTTTTCCAATTGGCAAACCACAGGCTTTACTGTGCATTGGTCGACCAATTTCCCCTCCGGCGCGACCCTGCGTTACGGACTTTCTCCAGCACTCGGGGAAGTATGGACGGCGCCCGCTCCTTCCACTTCTTTTACCGTACCCATCACCGGACTCGATGCCGGCACAATTTATTGGGTTCAAATCGAAGCCGTTTACAACGGCGAAGCCGTGTTTTCAGCAATAATGCCTTGCGCCACGGTGTCCGAATCATCCGGCCAGATCAAGGTGTACTTCAACCACGACATCGAAGAATCTATGCTCGGCGACGCTCAACCCTACGGCCTGGACTACGACGCCTGCCGCAACGAAATCATCGGCCGTATCGATGCCGCTCAGCAAACCATCGACGTGGCCATGTACAACAACAACCGCACCGACCTGACCAATGCGCTGAAACAGGCGCATGCCCGGGGCGTAAGGGTGCGTTATATCGCCGCCGAAGCGACCAACAATTCGGCCCTGAATCCCGCCCCGGCTTTCCCGGTACTCTACGGCAACGATGAAGCGCTGATGCACAACAAATTCATGGTCGTCGACGCCGATCTGCCCGATGCAGCCTGGGTCATGGGAGGCTCCATGAACTGGACCTTCAACAACATGAACGACGATTACAACAACCTGCTATTTATCCAGGATCAGTCGCTGGCCAAGGCCTATGTGCTTGAATTTGAGGAAATGTGGGGCGGAAACGGCCCTAACCCGGTATATGCCAACAGCCGATTCGGGTCTGCCAAACAGGACAATACGCCGCATACGTTCATCATCGGCGGTATTCTCGTGGAATGCTGGTTTTCGCCGTCCGACGGCGTGACAGACAAAATTGTGGAAACCATCCAGTCGGCCCAGGAACAGGTCGATTTTGCCTTGTTCACATTTACCCACAACGACGCGGGCGACGCCCTGATCGACGCCCACAACGCCGGGGTGAACGAGCGCGGATTTATTGAAAATATCAGTGACCCGGGTTGTGAATACAACTACATCCTGGCCAATGGCGTCGACGTGTTGCCGCACCCCGACCCGGCGCTTTTTCACCATAAATACGTGGTAGCCGATGCGTTCTGGCCCAATTCCGACCCGCAGGTGCTCACCGGCTCGCACAACTGGTCGTATACCGCCGAATCGGCCAACGACGAAAACACGCTGGTGATTCATGATACGGACATTGCCCGCCTGTTTGCTGCGGAGTTTCAGCGGCGCTGGTCGGAAAACACCACGCCGGTTTCGCAAACGAGTAATCCCGTCGCCGTTTCCGCGTCGCCCAATCCGGTACTCGACAGATTGCTCGTAGAGATCGACAACCCGGAATCGATCGACCGTTGGCAAATAAACGACATGACCGGCAGGGTCTGGATCAGGGGCGACGTGCTCATCCGGCAGATCGGAACCGAACAATTGCCCTCAGGCGCT
Organism: Saprospiraceae bacterium; assembly: GCA_016787345.1. GTDB lineage: Bacteria > Bacteroidota > Bacteroidia > Chitinophagales > Saprospiraceae > M3007. The sequence continues at coordinate 51,319 of JAEUUU010000065.1, forward strand.
TACACCCTGGTACTTTACGGCGATCATGGCCTCCTCACTTTTCCGTTTCAAAAGATTTGAACTTCGGCAGGAGGGAGTCGTGCATCCGGCCGGCACCGACAGTGTATTGCTTGGGGCCTGGACGCCGGTATCGCGTTGTTCCAATGTGCTGGACGTCGGTACGGGCACCGGTATCGTGGCGCTAATGCTTGCCCAGCGAACCGAGGCGACCGAAGGCGTTCGAATTACCGGCATTGAACTGGACCCCCAAACCGCCGTTTGCGCCGCCGACAACTTCGCCCGCTCGCCCTGGCGCGACAGACTTGAACTTTGGGAGGGGGCGGTGCAGGACTATGCCGCTCGGAGCGGCGGCGAATTCGATCTGATCGTCAGTAACCCGCCTTTTTTCTCCGAAACCGTCGTGTCGCCTGACCCCCGACGCCGTATCGGGCGCAATACCAATACCCTGAGTGCGGAGGCGTTGCTGGATGCCAGTCGGGCCTTGTTGGCGCCGGAGGGCCGATTTTGCGTCATTTTACCCCCGCAGGAAGCCCGGCGTTTGTGCGAATTGAGCGTGCAAAAAGGGCTTTACTGCACCCGGGAGACCCAGGTATACGCCCGCCCGGGAAAGCCGGTGGAGCGCATGTTGCTGAGATTTGAGCGCCGTCCGCATCATTTTGAGCGGGACGAGTTGATGATTTATGCGGCAGGAGAACAGTATGCCCCCGGTTTTCAGGCGCTGACCCGCGATTTTTACCTGTTTTTGTAAAAAAGCCGTGCCCGACTCCGGGCACGGCTTTTTTACAAAAACAGGGTAATTCTAAAAGGTAGATCATTGTGTGGAGGATTCCCCCAGAATACTCAACGCTAAATTCAGAATAGTAGGGTCTTCGAGATGAACGATGCCGCCCCCCGGCCCAGGTTCTATGTGAAAATCGACCAGACTGCCATCCTTGTAGTTATGAGCGCCGAAGTAATTCCGCACAGTTTGTTCATCGATAGACAGGTTCTGCGCGATGCGCGCGATACTGCCGGTGGGCAAAGCATGCTTGATGCGGCGGAGTTCATCGAAAGTAATGTTCATAATCCTTTTTATTTGGTGAACAATATCGTTTGAAAGTGAGATGATCCCTCACTTTGTTTGCCTAAGGTAGGGAAAGTGCCAAAGAATAAACAAGTCTTGACATTTAAAAATTTTCCTGATTTCCTTTGGCTTCTCTTTTGCAGAGACGGAAACCAGAACGTTTATCGGGCGCCGTATTCCATGAGGAACGGATCATCGTTTTGTCATTATTTTGGAAGAAAGCGAAAGGGTAGTGTCTCGTCCAAATTAAAAAACGGGCGACCGACTTTCATGTGAATTATGTTCGGTTTTTAGCATTGGTCGCCCTGTCACGAAAAACAATCTATCTTTGTGGGCTACATTCCCAATGTTGAACTGGCATGTATTTACACGTTGTTTCATTCGATATCCCGTATCCGGCCAATTATGGCGGCATCATAGTGATCTACAACCAGATCAAGGCCTTGCATGCCCAGGGTGTAAAGGTCATTTTGCACTGTTTCCAGTATGGCGAACGCCAGCCGCAACCGCAACTGGCTGAATATTGTGAAGAGGTCTATTACTACAAGAGGAGCCGTTCCTGGTGGTACCAGTTGAGTTTGTTGCCCTTTATCATGCGCACCCGGCAAAGCAGCGCCCTGCTCAAACGCCTGCGTAAAGACAAGCACCCGATCCTTTTTGAAGGAATGCACACCGCCGGCCTCGTTTGGCACCCCAAACTGCGCGGCCGCCAGAAGATCGTCCGGATGCACAATATCGAATGGCAGTACTACGAAAGCTTGTCGAAACTCACCCAGGACGTGCTCGAACGGGTGTATTATTTTATCGAAAGCATCAAATTGCAACGGATCGAACCCAAGGTTGTGCTGTATGCCGATGAAATTCTCACCCTTTCCACAACCGACCGGGCCTATTACCGTGAAATGAAGGCCAATGCGCATTACTTGCCCGCTTTCCACGCCAATAATAAAGTCGATACCCCCTCCGGCAAAGGCGAATACGTGTTGTTTCATGGCAAACTCAGCGTGCCCGACAACGAACGCGCCGCGATCTGGTTGATCGAAAATGTGTTTGCCGACCTCGATATTCCCTTCAAAATCGCCGGTATGGACCCCTCCTGGGCGCTCCGCGAACAAATCAGTCGCCACGAACACATCACATTGGTCGAAAATCCCGATGAGCGGACCATGAGCGAACTCATCCGCGATGCACATATCAACCTGCTGGTTTCCTTTCAGGCTGCTGGTATCAAATTGAAGTTGATCAATGCGCTGTTTCGCGGGCGGTTTTGTATCTGCAACGAACACATGGTGAGCGGCACCGGCCTGGAAAAACTCTGTTACGTACGCAATTCGGCCGCCGCCATCCGCCAAACGGTAGAGGCGCTGATCAATGCCCCCTTCGAACAGGCGCGTGCAGAAGAACGCCGTGCCGTGCTGGAAACAGAATTCTCCAATGCCGAAAATGCCAAAAAACTGATCGAATTGATCCGGTTTTATCAAAATTGAGCAGAGCGGGCATTAATTTTCATTTTTGATTGAAAATATCGAAACCAATTGGTCGGCCGACTGTTTGGTCAATAAACACGAGATAACATGCGCGGAGCAGCACAATTAGATCTTTTGTTAAACAACACGGAAATCAGCGAAGAACACCGTCGGATTGCCCAAAAAGTGGCCAATAACGAACGGATGACTTTTGAAGAAGGCGTATTTCTCTTCGAATCCTGCGATCTGGATTATCTCGGCGTTCTGGCCAACACGGTGCGCGAGCGAAAAAATGGCGACACGGTCTTTTTCAACCGCAATTTCCACATCGAACCGACCAATCTGTGCGTGTACGATTGCAAATTCTGCTCCTATTCGCGCCTGATCAAACAGCGCTCCGACGCCGATGCCTGGGCCTATTCGATGGATCAGATGTTCGATATCGTGCGCAGTTACGACGGACAGCCGGTCACCGAAGTGCACATTGTGGGCGGCGTTTTGCCGCAGTACGATCTGGCTTTTTACACCGAATTTTTTAAAAAAATCAAGGCGCACCGCCCCGAACTGCACGTAAAGGCGCTGACGCCCGTGGAGTACCACTACATTTTTAAAAAAGCCAAAGTCTCTTACGAAGAAGGGATGGCGCTGATGAAGTCGGCCGGTCTCGACAGTATGCCCGGGGGCGGCGCGGAGATATTTGATTCGGAAATTCGCGAGCAAATCGCTGCCGACAAATGCACCGCCGAGCAATGGCTGGAGATTCACGAGGTCTGGCACCATCTGGGCGGCCGGTCCAATGCGACCATGCTGTACGGCCATATCGAAAGCTTCCGGCACCGGATCGATCACCTGGATCGTTTGCGGCAATTGCAGGACAAAACCGGTGGTTTTCAAACCTTTATACCGCTCAAATTCCGCAACAAAGACAACCAGATGAGCCATGTTCCGGAATGCTCCTCGATCGAAGACCTCCGGAATTATGCCGTGAGCCGGATTTATCTCGACAACTTCGACCATATCAAGTCCTACTGGCCGATGATCGGCCGGACGATGGCTCAAATGTCGCTGGCTTTCGGGGTCGACGACATCGACGGCACCGTCGACGATACCACCAAAATATACTCCATGGCCGGCGCGGAGGAGCAAAACCCTTCGCTGACCACCCAGCAGTTGGTCGATCTCATCCGCAGGGTGGGCCGCCGCCCGGTGGAGCGGGATACGCTGTATAATGTCGTTCAGGATTTCACGGATGTGACCTTCGAGGAAGACCGCCAGTGGCGGGGCTATTACGAACTGCCGGTCGTGTCCGAATCCTGATTACCCAGCACAATTGATGTATGGAAAAAGTCCGCCTGAGTGCCGTTAGTTACCTGAATACCAAGCCGTTTATCTACGGTATTTTCAGAAGTGATCTTGCCGATGCCGTGGAGTTAAATCTGGATATTCCCTCGGTATGTGCCCGCAAATTGCTCAGTGGCGAAGCCGATTTGGCCCTTACCCCGGTGGCGATTATTCCGGAGTTGCCCGAAGCTTGTCTGGTAAGCGATTATTGTATCGGCTCGACAGGAGCGGTGCGCACGGTGTGTATTTTTTCAGAAAAACCGCTCCCTGAAATTCGCCGGATACTGCTCGATTTCCACAGCCGTACCTCGGTGGCCCTGGTGCAGGTGCTTTGCCGGGAATACTGGAACATCTCGCCCGAATTCGCGCCGGCAGCAGAGGGTTTCGAACGGGAAATCGGTGGAAACACGGCCGCGGTGATTATCGGCGACCGTACCATAGGGCTGGATAAAAAATATCCGTTTGTGTACGATCTAGGAGAGGCCTGGACGGCCTGGACGGGCCTTCCGTTCGTATTTGCCGCCTGGGTAAGCGTCAGGCCGCTCGATCCGGAATTCGTTGCCCGCTTCAATGCTGCCTTGCGCGCAGGAATCGGCTTGTTGCCCGAGTTGACCAAAGTGTTGCCCTTCATACCCGGCTTCGACCTCGAAGATTATTACAAAAACAACATCAGTTACGATCTGGACGAGGCCAAATGGTTGGGACTCAACCGGTTTCTGACGCATTTGGCGGGGCCGGAAGGCTACGTGCTGCATCGCCTGAAAACAGCAGAGCCCGTCTGAAAGCGGGCCCGGTACAACTCTTTTGTTGAGCCGTTGTTTTTAACTCGTCTTAGCCCCGGCACCGGTTATCATGATCTACCGCATATTCCTTATCCTGACTTTTCATTTGCTGGCAACCGCGCTGTTGCCTGCGCAAAAAAATGTGACCATGCAGTCTCCTGCACCCTCCGGCGATACGCTTTCTCCATCTGTTCAAACCGAAGTGGCCACCCTGGGCGGCGGCTGTTTCTGGTGCATTGAAGCAGTATTGCAGGATTTACAGGGCGTAATCAAAGTGGAAAGCGGCTATGCCGGCGGTACGGTGAAAAATCCGACCTATCGCGAAATCTGCACGGGCGCTACGGGCCATGCCGAGGTGGTGCAGGTGACTTTCGATCCTAAAACGATCACTTATGCCGAATTACTGGAAATCTTTTTTGCTTTTCACGATCCCACGACCCTCAATCGGCAGGGTAACGATATTGGCACACAGTACCGCTCGGTAATTTTTTACCATTCGCAGGAACAAAAGGAAACGGCGGAAATGGTCAAGGCAGCTATTCAGAAAGATTGGGACAAGCCGATTGTCACCGAAATTTCACCCCTTAACGTGTTTTATAAAGCCGAGGCATACCATCAGAATTATTACAAACAAAATACCTACCAGCCCTATTGTGCCTACGTCATTTCGCCAAAAGTGAAAAAACTGCGCGAGAAATACAGCAGTCGCCTGAAACAATAAGCGCCCGCTGGCGCCGAACTTGGGGATAAACATTAATTTTGCATCAAATAAAACGCATGATCGCAACGGATAAAGAACAACTCTTGCTTCGCGTGGAAGACGCACTGCAATCGGTACGCCCACACCTTAACGTGGACGGCGGCGATGTGGAAGTCGTGGAAATTACCGACGACCTGCACGTTAAAATCCGCTGGGTCGGCATGTGTGAATCCTGCCACATGTCCGATATGACCCTGCGTGCCGGGATTTCCGAGGCGATCCGGCTTAAAATCCCTGAAATAGCTGGAGTTGAAGCGGTCAACGGCCGTCAGTAATATTTCCCGGTCAAAAATCGAAACGCGCCAATACCCTGATGCCACGCAGCGGCTCGGGTGCTTCTGTTTCCGTCACACTTCGCAGTTTTCTGGTTTCTTCGTAGCGCGCTTCCATCCGGATACCGTCGGCCATACGCCAATTGAGGTTGAGGTACCAACGGGTGCCTTTTCCTGAAAACGCCGGTACGGAATACGCCGAAAAAATATCGTTTTCATAAGCGAAAATCCGGGTTTCAAAATCGTCCGTCTGGAAAATGCCGTAGCGCACCGAGCCCGAGAGCGGAAATCCCAGTTTTTTGAACACTGCTTCCTGATATACCATAAAACCCTGTGTTTTGGGTTGCTCTTCCAATTGAAAAACAGCCCATTCCGCACGGCTGCGCAACTCCACACTGGGAGACACCTTGTACTGGGCATGTATCCGGAAACGCTGCGTGCGGTGTTCGCCAAGCCCTTCGATGAGGGAGTTGTCGAGTAATTTTGTTTCCCATTTCCAGTACAGGTAGGCCGACATCACCTTGCGTTTGGTCCACATGATACGCGCCAGATATTCGCGACCGTCGGAAGGGCCGTCGGCGCGGAAGCTCAGCCAGGGTGTGCGCCACACATCGGCGTAGAGGTTGATTTGCCAGGGGCGACTCGGGCGGATGTCGGCGCCGATATACAAACCGTGTTCGTTGTTGGCGCCGCTGGTTTCGGCGAATGGCGCGGCATAGATCGACTGATAACGCGCCGGAAGCCAGCGGTGCGTCATTGAAAGCGTCACACGGCGGTCGACGCCCACGAGCAAGCCGTTGACGGTAGCGACTGCCTTGTTACCGCTGCCGGCTGTTTCACCGAAAAAATAATAATTGCGCCGGTGCCAGGCATAGTCGACACTGGCGCCGGTTAGTTGCCGGCCTGCAAAATCGAAACGATTGTAGGGTTCGGCGGAAGGTTGCCAGTCGCGGTCGTATCGAATATGCAGACCGTTGACGCTGACGTGTCCGTGCCGCATCAGGTAACTCGCCGAGAGCCCGGCCACTTCTTCCCGAACGGCTTTTTCATCTTCAATTTCTGTGGGCGTGCGATGCAGGCCGGACGACTGCAAGGTGGTAAACTGTTGTTCTTCGGGCGTGATAAAATCCGGGTCTTCCGGCAGCGTCGGGCGATTGGCGTCGCGGCGGCGGTTGGCGTAGAGGGCTGTGACTTCCAGTTTTTCGTGAAGCCGGACGGTTGCCGCGCCGCCGCGCAGGAAGAACGCTTCGCCAAAGGAGGCATAGGGCCTGATTCGGGCGCCGCTTCGGATGATATTGGTCGTTTCGGCGGTTTTTCCGAGGGCAAAACCCGTTTGCAGCAACAAACCTTGACCGAAACGCGCGGTAAAATCGCCCAAAGCCAGCGATTGCAGCCAGCGGTTGGGCCGGCTGAGGAAAAAGTGCGCGCTGTAAAAATCGAAGCCCTGGGGATTACTTTTTGCAAAAAACGCCTCGCCCGGGTCTTTTTCGGCGGTCAGGCCAAAGCGCATACGGTTGTCGAAATTATGCTGATACCGCAGGGCCATGGCAAACGGATCGCCTTCTGACGAAGACGGAAAATTGCCGGGCCAGGCTCGCCCCCAGCGCAGCAGCAGTTGGTCTTTGCCTTGCACAAAACCCTGTCGCAGCGGCGTAAATCGCGTATCGAGGTCGCCCCCGACTTTGACAAACGGCAATACCCGGCGAATGTCGCTGAGTTCCCAGCCGGGCACGGCCTGCAATTCATATTCATTGAGCAATGGGCCGGTGCGGGTGCGGTATTCCAGCAAATTTTCGATTTGGATGTCGTTCAAAAGGTGCAAATCGAGCAATTCCTCGCGGCTGGCCCTGTTGAGGTTGAGCGGGCGGGATTGCAGGCGCTCCAGGTACTCTACAAACTCCTGGATATTGCTCTCGGCGGGTTGCGCGCTCTCGCGGATGTAATTTTCCAGAATTTCAGCGGCAGAGGTCTCTTCTGTTTGCGCCGTAAGAGGACCCGCCGACAGCAGCAGCAGGTAGAAAAAGGAAATGGTAAAAAAATGAATCCGCATGTATGTAAAACCTTGGGTGACCGGCATCCTTGTTTGTCGTCAGTAAACGGTACGGACGCAGGACAATTATCTGGCGAAAATACCGTTTGTTGTGGCGAATCAAGGAATCGGATTTTCGAACAGGAATAAGATTCGGACACGAAAAATTCATCAGAGTTCGCTTCTACTTCCTGCACATCCGCTACTTTTGCCTATCTTTTTCACCAATCAAAACTCTTTTGTCACATGAAAAAAACTGTTTTAGGAGTGCTTGCCGGGGCCGCATTGATGTTTTCCCTGGCTTCCTGCGGCGAAAAACTGCTCACCGACGAGCAAGTGCAGGCTGAAATCCAGAAAGGATTTGATGCCGGTAAAGCAGCCGTAGAAAGCGAAGAAAACGCCAAATGTGATACCGAATTCGAAACGCGCGTGACGGCCGAGCTGGAAAATATGAAAATGCAATTCCAGGAAGCCAACTCCGCCGCACCGGCAGTGCCTTCCCGCTAAACACAGCGCTCTATCGCTCAACCATTTTTGCATCAATTCTTAACTGAAAAAATTCCTTTCTCTATGAATAAGAAATTGCTCCTTGCCGGTATTGTCGCCGTTGTCGGCTTTGTAACCCTGACGGCTTTCGGTGGCAAAACGCTCGAACAGCAAAAAGCAGAAATCCAGACTGCCATCACTGCCAAACTCGAAGAGTTTCGCGCCACGAAACAGGAAGAGTGCAATACCCGCGTAACGACGGAAGCACAAAACCGCTTCACGCAATGGCAGGCCGAAGAAGAAGCCAAAGCCGCTGCCACGCCGGGTAAAAAATCTTCGACGCCGAAAAACAAACCGGCTTCGAAGCCCTCCACCCAGCCGCTCCCGCAGCCGCAACCGCCGGCTCCGACCAACCCGAAATCCGACAAAATGCAGGGTGGTACCAACACTTCGGAAAAACAGGACAAAATGCAGGGCCAGCCCAACACGTCCGACAAGAAGAAGAAAATGCAAGGCGGCGGTAACTAATACCGTATTAGCCTCGAATAAAAAAAATGGCTGCTCCACTTCGGGCGGCCATTTTTTTTTAACCCCATAAACCCCAGGGCAAACACATATAAATTGAGGCATAAACACCTGCAAAGTCAAATCACTTGATTACATGATTTAAGATTACATGATTTAAGATTACATGATTTAAGATTACATGATTTAAGATTACATGATTTAAGATTACATGATTTAAGATTACATGATTTAAGATTACATGATTTAAGATTACATGATTTAAG